>JAAZLQ010000244.1 GCA_012799255.1 Bacillota bacterium | reverse complement strand
GCCGGGTGGGGACCTTCGTTACAACGAATGCTATGAAAACTATTATTTCAAGTCCGGAAATACAATGCCGGTATACGATTTAGACAACGGCGTAAAGATTGCCATGCTTACCTGCTATGATCGTTCTTTCCCGGAGCAGTGGAGGGCGTATTTCCTGAAAGGAGCAGAGGTTATCTGCGTCCCGACCTGCACCATGGGGTTGCGAAAGGATATGTTCGTCACAGAGCTTCAGACGAGGGCTCTTGAGAGCCACAGTTATGTAATTGCGTTGAACAGAGCGGGTGAAGAGAAGACAGAGAATGAAGACAAGCCGCGAGTTCACTTCGGCAAGTCTCTGGTTATTGATCCGCTCGGGAACATCGTAGCATCGCTTGAGGACGAGCCTTGGACAGTTCTTTCTGTGGAGATCGACACGGACAACAACAAATACGCAAGAGCCCGTCTCAACTGGGAACGCGACAGGCACCCGGAATTGTACGGCATAGTTTCAGATGTCCACTATGGAAAGGAAGGAGTCATGTATGAGCTTGGATTTTAAAGACACGGCACGAATACTGAGCGAATTTGCTTCAAAACTCACTTATGATCAGATCCCACAGGAAGCCATTGAAACGGTGAAGATGTATATTGCGGATTATTATGCCGCATGTTTTGCCGGGATTAAGGTCAATCGTAAGTTTAATGAGGCAATGCTTGGAATTGTCCAAGGAATGAGCGGAGTGGGAGATTCTTCCGTATTTGAACTTGACCATAAGCTTCCCGTTGAGAATGCGGCTTTTATGAACGCTGTCTATGCCCACGGTGCTGATATGGATGATGGCAACCGGAAAGCGATGGGACATGTCGCGGCGCATGTGATGTCCGCAGTGTTTGCTCTCGCGGAGAGCCTAGGAGATAAGAGCTGGGAGGATGTCCTGACTGCCATCATGATTGGCTATGAGATCTATAACCGCGTGGGTGCTATGGCGCAGCCGGGATTGGTACACCGCGGATTCCATTCGACCGGAACCGCTGGGGCTGTTGCTTGCGGTGCTGCCTGCGCTAAGCTGATGGGTTTGGATGCGGACGGCATCTATGATGCTCTTGGAATCGCAGCGATCCAGGCAAGTGGACTTATTATTATTGCTGAGAGTGGACAGTCCTGCAAGCCCCTGAATCCGGCAAACGCTGCGAAGACAGGCATCATCTCCGCTAAACTGGCCACTTCCGGTGTGAATGGTCCTGATCTCCCGCTTGAAAGCAAAAAAGGCTGGTTCCAAGCTATGACGGACGAAGTCCACTATGAAATGCTGGAAGGACTTGGACAGGTCTTCACTATTTGCGAGAGCTATTTGAAGCCTTATCCCTCCTGCCGTCATACTCACTGCGGAATCGAGGCGGCTATCCACATTCGAGATGAGATGCATGAGAAGAGGCTTGGAATAAAGGATATTAAGTCTCTGAAGCTCTATATCTATGACAATGCCATTCAGATTGCCGGGAAAATTAAGATTCCGAAGACATCTGACAATGCGAAGTTTTCTATCCACTACAGCCTTGCAGTGGCAATGACAACCGGCAACTATACATTGGATGACTTGGAAAAAGAGCCTACCGACGATGTGCGGGAAATTGTGGAGAAAATAGAGTTGATTCCGGATGCGAAGATGGAAGATACGGCTTCAGGCATCCGTGGCTCGATGCTTGTTGCCGAGTTTGAGGACGGTAGCAGTATAGAGCGGACTGTTCTCCTTCCCAAGGGCGACGCGGCTAATCCATTCTCTTGGGACGATATGAGGCGTAAATTGGTTGCCTGCATGCAGGGATTTGCACATGAGCCAGATGCGCTTGCTGAAAAGATTCGAGCACTTGATTTTTCAAAACAGTACAACGGTATCAAAAAACTGCTAGAATAAGAACTCAAATAATAATAGAAGATCGGGAAAATTTTTTTGTATGCAACGTATAGGCAAATGATTATGAAATATATAATGGAAAGAGAGGGCAAACCTATGAGAAGGAAACGCATATTTGTACTTTTGATGTCATCTCTATTGGCGTTGTCTATGCTGCTGTCGGGCTGTAAAAGTCAGACGGCAACAGACACAATCAAGATCGGCTCTGTCCATCCGCTGACAGGGAGCATGGCTTATGAGGGGCAGGCAATGGTCAATGCCCAAAAGATTGCAATAGACAAAATCAACGCCGAAGGCGGTATAAATGGGCGGTTGCTGGAACTGGTAGCAAAAGACAGTCTGGGAACTTCCAGTGGGGCCGCTAATGCTGCTTTGAAGCTCACAAACAGTGGCGTTGTTGCTTTAACTGGAACCTATACCAGCAGTTCTGCACAGGTAGTATCAAGAACAGCAGAGAAAACAAGGATTCCTCTTGTTATCACGGTCGCATCCAGCGATAACCTCCTCAGCAATGGTTATCGGTATACATTCCGAGTCCAGCCGAGCGTATCCGTTTTCAGCCAGAACTTCCTGAAATATCTGAGCTATTTCAAGACAGATGATATGGAAACAGTCGCATTTATCTATGAAAACTCGAACTATGGCGCGGGTATTTCTGAATATATCACAGACCACATTGATGAAATCGGCTTAAGGATCGTCGGTATGCTGTCTTATCCCGCGACAACTTCCACAATGAGTTCTGAAGTTACGAAACTCGCCGCATTAGATCCGGATCTTCTAGTTCCGATCGGCTATTATTCCGACCAGAATCTCTTTATGAAAGAAGTGTTGGAAAGAGGAATACAGTTTAAGAAAATAGTCGGATGTGCGAACGGAGCATTTTCAGATGCAAAGTTTCTCAGAACATATGGAACACAGGTAGACGGTATCTATGATATCAACTACCGTTACAATCCTAACAGTGAAGAAGCACAATATATGCTGGAGACCTACCGGGAAGTATATGGAGAAGATATTCCTGTTCATGCTATTTACGGATATGAGTCCATTATGGTGGTTGCTGATGCCCTGAAGCGGTGTAAAAACCCGGATGATCCTGAAGAGTTGCGGAATGCAATCGCGGCATCGGAGATATACGAGCATGTTCTTCCGCAAGGTGTTATCAAGTTCGATGAAAAAGGTGAAAATATCAATTCCGCAGGTGTGCTTGTAGAAATCCGTGACGGAAAACATGTTATCGTGTTTCCCGAAGAGTATGCGGATCATGATGAGGTGCAGAAATGAGTTTACAAGGATTGCAATCACTGCTTGATGGTATTCTTATGGGCGGTGTTTACGCACTTGCAGCACTAGGACTTTCTCTGATTTTCGGTGTGTTGAAAATTACAAACTTTGCACATGGCGCTATGATGACCGTTGGAATGTATGTTGTTTTTGCTTTGGGTAACGGTTTGGGACTAAATCCATATCTGGCGCTGCCTTTCGCTATGGTGTTGATGTTCCTGATCGGGTTTTTGATTCAGCGTTTCCCTATCCATTACATTGAGCATGCACCGACACATAATCAGCTGCTTCTGACATTGGGAATGGCATATATTCTTGAGAACGTGCTACTTGTTATCTTTACTCCCAATTATCAGACTCTGACAGTCAAGGGTTTTGAAAAAGCGTGGAGGATAGGTTCTTTGACATTTGCACCGGCCAAGCTGATCGCGTTTGGTGTCGTTATCATCGTGACCGGATGTGTTTATTATCTTCTCTACATGACCAACACAGGGAAGTCCATTCGTGCTTCCGCACAGAACGAAACAGGTGCCAAACTTATGGGAATCAATGTACGAAACATCCGCTCCATTGCGTTTGGCATTGGAGCGGTTTGTACGGGGATCGCCGGAGGACTGCTTACTCCCATTATGAGCATCTATCCTACCCTTGGAGAGACCTTCCAGTTAATTTGCTTTGTGATTGCTGTTCTCGGTGGTATGGGAAATCTCTGGGGGGCGTTAGTGTCAGGTCTGATTATCGGTGTCGTTGAATCACTGAGCGGCTATTATCTAGGTGGAAGCTGGAGCGAAATGGTCATTTACGGCATATTCATTTTAATCCTCTTTGTCCGTCCAACAGGCCTTTTTGGAAGGGGGAACCGTCGTGAAAACTAAGAGAGTAGAACAGGGCACTCTTCTTGTCCTGCTGTTGATAGCAGTGATCTATCCGTTCCTATCTGGCAGGTATATGCTGAGCGTAGGCATTTCCGTTCTTCTCATGGCTTTACTTGGACAGAGCTGGAATATTATGAGCGGATATGCCGGACAGTTTTCATTTGGTCATGCGGCGTTTTTTGGGCTTGGCGCATATACATCAAGCATTCTTTATATGGACCATGGCGTTAGTCCGTGGATCGGAATGATTGCAGGAATGGTGGTAGCTGCCCTAGTTGGTGTGCTGATCGGTTTCTTGTCGTTCCGTTATAAGCTGCGCGGTGATTT
>JAAZLQ010000267.1 GCA_012799255.1 Bacillota bacterium | reverse complement strand
TTTTCTTTTTAAAGTTCTACCAAAGGTCTTTCAGGTCTCATTTCTTCATACTTAGTTAACAGAGCCTTTCTTTTTCTTATATTATACCTCTGCATATACTATATGTCAACATATATTATTTTGAAATATATTATTGTTGTATACATTAACTTTGGATATAATACACATGGAGGCGATACGATGATAGTTATTAAGATAGCTGAATTGCTTGAAAAAAAAGGCAAGACCAAATATTGGCTTGCCAAACAAACCGGGATTAGTGCGAATGCAATCGGAAAAATCGTAGACTCCAAAACCAGCTCTATAGGATACGATGTGCTCGGCAAGATCTGTCAAGCACTTGAATGTAATGTAGGCGATATACTTATTTATGAAAAAGAAGAGTAAAGCATAGTTTTTAGGGGGCTATCTATTCGTGAAAATAATTCAGTGTGCAGGATAAGTAAATTCGAACCAGATAGTGTGACCACCCAGTTAATTGTTTTACTTGATGCCTCCGAATCTATCCCCTGAAAATTGTCTTTACAATAGCTTTAGCAATCTTCGGAACTTGCTTTAGAGCACCCTTTTTGATTGCATAGCCTATGGCAGGGATTCCAACAGCACCCGCTACCACGAAGCCTTTATTTTTGTTTTCTTTTCTAACCTGTGTGCATTGCAAGCAGTATTTCCCGTCAAGTACAGGATTATTGCAGCCTTTCGTTTTGCATTGAATTGCTTTCCCATCAGCCATTAGATTTTCCCTCCAAGAGTTTAGTTGTGCTTTCGCTGTTGCCCTCTATAAATGCCTTACAGCTTTCAATCAGCTTTACCGGGAGTTTCCCAAAATCACGCGGAGTCTGTCTGCTGTTTCCAGAGGAGCAAATCAATTCCCATGCGAGATGTTTGTTTCCCTTGTTTCCGATTTTTTTCAGCAACACTTGTTTGATAAATGTCTCATGTTCCTTTACTACTGCGAGTTGTGAGGCATGCTCGCCAAGAACCTGATAGGAATATAGTGAAAGCTGAACTGCGTTATTCATTGCGACTATAGCCGTGTTAATGTCGCAGACTATCTTCTCCATATCTTTTGATTTAGGAGATTTGTCACCACCGAGCAACAGGATGTCGGATTTGATTTGAAATGCGAGTTCCGCACGAGCAGAATTGGCGTCGCAGACGGCTTTTAAAAGCATATGTTTCTGTAAGGATTCATCCGACATGGCAAGAGCCTGAACGAAACAGCTCCTGCTGATTAACAATTTGGCGAGGCGATCATCACGCTGTCCTTGAATGACTCTGCCAAAGTTGAACTCACAGGCTTCTGAGATTTCCCTAAGTCCGTTAGCAATCTGGTTAAGTTGATTTTGCAGAGCAAGGCACTGCATTGCTCCAGCGACATCGGTCGGTACTTGTTTAGTGCCTATCGGGATATCCTTAATCTTTCTGTTTTTGCCATACTCTTTACCGTTGATGACAAGTCCCTTGATTGTTGTCCTTATCTGCAGGTAAAATGCGTTAGCTGAATCCTTACAAGGAATTACTTCAGCAGTTCCATTCTGCAGCGCTTGCTGAATATCACCAGTAATCAGTTCAAACCTTGGAGTGTATTCTGTTTTGCTCCTAACATAGTCTTTGGCTTTTAGTGCCGCAGGAACAGAATCAACAAATTGCTTAACCTTATTAATCAAGCCCTCAGAAGCCTTGTGCTGAACTGCCGGGGTTAAGGCAAAGACCGTGCTATCATAGCTATATAGGCTCTCATCCAAAACATCAATGCTGGGCGAATCATTTATCACGATGAATTGCCGCTCATCATCTTGGGTTTCCATATAATCGATATAATTATCAAAATCATCGACGGTTCCTTTGCGAATAATTTTTTTTGTCCTCTCAAGAGGAATCGGCACATCTTCCGGCAGGAAATACTCAATATCTTTAACCTCGCCGCTCATTTCATTATTATCGATACCGACAGGCACAACTATCATATCACCAATTTGTATGGATTCGTCTTCTGTAGTGTAATAGTAAGTCCTACCGCCGTTTAAAGACACGCTGCAATAAATAACTTCGCCAGGCTGCCTCTTGTACTTGTCGTCCTTATTGTCCTCATCGTCATAATCGATGCCGAAAAATTCAAGCAAGGCGTTCCACTTTTCAGGGTATGTATTATCACCACCAATTTTCAATTGTGTACCATCGTCATATTTAATGATCATGTTCCATTGCACACCGTCGCAGACCCGCAGTTCGCCTTCTTGCTGATAGTCTGCTAACCAGTATTCAAAATGTAAATTTTCCAAAGAATTGCGAATAGTATCGATGTTTTCTTTCTCATAGGTCGAGGCTTCATAGTCTCCGTTATTGAGGATATTCATTGAGAAAATTGCCTTCTCATCAGTTATCAGGACACGATAATTGTCCTGCCCCCCGTAACCTCCAAGCTGGAGTTCAACTTCAGTAATTCTGTGAGGACGCTTTTGCCAGTCGATATCTTTCATGCGTTTCAGCCACCTCAGCATCGCACCGGAACTGAAATATTCCATAATTGCTCCGTTGTCGAAATGGTCATCACGGAATGCCGCAGTAATTAGGGTTAGGACTTGTTCCGAGCCAAGGTCTGATACGTCCTTTGAAGTTATCGAATCAAAGCTTTTCTCCACGCCCATTGCCGCCAAGGAATCGCCATAGGCGTAGTCCGGATAAAGCGAATGAACCCACTCCGACTCAAATTCGGCAAACGGAAAATAAGCCATGTAATCGACAACGTGGTTGTCAATCATTGTGCGGTCAGAGAGCCTTCCGATGTATTTTGTAAGCACTCGGAACTGTTCGTCATTTGAAGGGTAGAACTCCTTCCACTCGTTATATATTGCTAAAAGTTCCTCGTCCAAGTAGGTGAGGGCTTTTACTTTTATTTCGTCAGGAATGCCGTAATAAACCTCGGCGATTGCGCCAGTAATGGCAGCAATGGTGTCACTGTCGCCACCCAGCGATATTGCCGTGCGGATAGCGTCCTCAAATGATGTTGATTCAAGGAAACATTCAATCGCCTGTGGTACGGTCTCTTGGCAGGTTGCGTTGAAACGGTATGTGTCGCGGATGTCGTCAATCCGAAAATCCAGAGGATAATATTCAGCGACGATTCGGTCACGGATTTCGCTCTTCAACGCGCCTCGGCGAGCCATAACGATAGCAACAGCCGTAGCTTTCGCACCCTTGATGCCTTCATCATGATTATGGGTAACCTTCGTAACCGCTTCAGCGAGTTGTTCCGCTTCCCATTCGTCTTTTGCCGCATAACCAGCGGGGCTTACTCGCATTGCTGCTCCGTTACCGAAACTGTTATATGGGTTTGGGTTCTTGCTAAAGACCCACTTGTAAAACATACCCCCAAATCCGCAGTTTGGATACTTGCGCCCAATTCCTTGCATATTCTTCACAGTTAAATCAGAGAGCCGAGCATAAAAGTCTTGGCCATAGTCATGATTGAACGGTTTCTCGACCTTCATTGCTTCCATTATTGCCTTGGCAACAGCAAGAGTCATTATACTGTCGTCGGTGACAAAGCAACCTTCAGCAAACAGGTCAAATTTCTTGCTCCTATGATTATTGAATTCAAAACGCGACCCTACAATGTCGCCGATGATTGCTCCAAGCATAATGTCTCTCCTATTCCACTTCTTGCAAGCGGAACTCCTGCTCAATAGTCTCCATCACGTCATCAAGTTGATTCAAGCTGTCCAAGAACACCTCGACGTCGCCTTTCCCCATCTGCTTACCCCTGTGATTTATTTCGCAAAAAAATCTACAAGTAATTCATTATTCCACTGTTTACTTTTAGTACCATTTTACGATAACAATCGTCATTAAACAAGTCAGTTAATGTGATAAAAATCTGCGCTTCAACTCAACATGATAATTGACTTATGAATGGAAATTACCGTAATTAGCTATTTTCGCATCTTTTCCATTCATTTTCCCATAGATTAATCCTACCAATATAAAACAGTCGATAAAGGAGTGCCTCCTCAACCAACGGCCAGGGTTGTATTTTGTAAGCCTATATCAATTCTAACTTAGGACTTGAATGTAATATTATCTTAAGTAACCTTATTGATTATAACAATTACTTTTTAAAATATTCTTGTCTTTTTAATCTTTTATTAATATACTCGCCAATATCACTTCTTCATTTATATAATAAAGCAAAACTCTATTCCCAGTTTAGTGTTGAACCAGTTTTGTGATTTTTTGAATAATTATACAGTATAGTTATATTTGATTGGATTTGAAGCACCTTTAGCTCGATATTTATCAGGAACTCTTTTATACTTATATAGTTCTCTTATTATATCGTCAGCTACATTTCCAATAAATCCATATCTTTTCTCAATATCTTTACCAAATTCCGGAAAATTATCTTTTGTTGCTTCCATCCATTTATCAGGCAAGAACACTTCAACAATAATTCCTTGTTTCACGGCTAGTATATACTCAGCTTTTTCAGCTCTAGATTTGCTCAACACCCATGCAAACCTCGTAGCATTATATACATCCTGTCCGTCAGAAAGTGATCTATTAATTGATATCATTATGACCTTATGTTTTAATTCTGCTTCAGGAGCTGTATACTTATTGATTATCTCAATCGCATTCATTGGACCAAAATCTATACTACCAAAACCACCAACTTCGTTAGTCGTCCCCGGATATGCATCAATCAAAGCAGCCTCTACCTCTTTAGCCATATCATCAGATAAACCGTGCCTATGTATTACGTGTATCACTTCTAATCCTGCTGATTTTATATCATTTATTACTTTCAATTTGTCATTCAAGATATCAAGATTAGCAGACTTCAAACTTTTAATATGGTCAAATACTCTATTCCCTTTACCCTTTCCCACATAAAAAGTTTCGCCGTTTCTTGGATCTATTAATCTATATACATACGACTTAATTTTATCAGATACTTCAGCCGAGAAAAATAACTTTCCATTATCCATACTGCTAATTCCCCTTTCAATCAATTTACTTCAATCAATAATAAGTCTTTCCATCATAATTACACTTTACTGCTCTCTAAGTTTAATATGTAATTCCTACCAATTTCAAATCACTAATTAATGAGGGATTGGATCGAAACATATGTTGTTTTTCAATATTGCTTTTGGCTATGTCAGCCTCTTTTTTGATTTATCATGGACTATTCTATAAATTTAGCAATAGTTAAAAAAGCCGAATGGAATATTATGTTTTTCACAGTACTTCCTGAAATTCTTACATCCTTCTACATCTGAAAAATATAGTTTTATCAACTCTAACAGATCAATATCTAGTTTTGAATCAGCCTTCAGCAAATGATAAAGCTTTTCTGTTTCTATAGGAGTAAGACTATAATAATATTCATATTCATCAGTCCCCCCAAAATCCTCAACATTTGATCCTAAGTCCTGTCCGGAAATCTCAAGCCCCCTATCTTTTATATGAGCTTCGACGTAAACAGCTATGCCTTTTGTCTTATAGTTACACAATTTAACCATTACACACCTCCACCCAACAAATTTGTAAATACTTTCCGTGACGATTATGAGTTCATAATTAACAAGTTTTCCAAAAATAAATTTATTTTTCAAATCGCGAGATCAATCCAAAAATATAAGCTGTATTCATTGATAGTCTACTTACAACTTGTCTTAAATGCCTTTCTCCATTTGCCCAGCGGTGATAATATGCATAGACAGTATCAAAATCTGACTTAGAAATTTTTCTTTTTTGCGACATTCTAGTTGATGGCCTATGGTAAATTGAGTTATAAACATATAAAACTCCATCCTCAATATCGGCATTAAACCATAATGGCACTTTTTTATTGCTTGGAACTGTCTCTACCTCTATAGGCGCTTCCTTCAAAATAGTAATAATCTTGTCCCATATTTTTTCAGAATCCATTTTGTAGCCTCCTCATTTATATTAAATATTATTTTTTATCCAATTTTTTATTATATTTTAGCTTCATTATTATCGATCCTTTCGTTTAAAACTGTACATAACATATATTAACGTACACTAATCACTGAGGCTCCTCTGTATTGGGTAAAAAATATAGCTTTCCGTCTTTAGCAATGAGCTGAACATCTTGTTGGAATAGGTCAGTTTCGTCAGTTGATTGTATAAGGACATTTGCATTTATTTGTTTATTGATTATACCAGCAATATCGTTTGGAATTGCTTTATAGTGAAGATTTTTATTGAAAAGTGCGGGTATTTTTATAAAAAACTCTTCAACACCCTGACGTTTTCTTCTAATAGCCCCAATATCAATTTCCAGCTTAGCACAAATTTCTTTGTGCCATGTATTGAGTTCTTCCAATGCGGATTCTGCCTGTTTAGAATAAGGAAGGTATAATGCATAGCTGTATTCTCTTGATATAGCTCCAAGATTCAATACGTGTGTAAGTTCCCCAATCTTATTCATCATTTCTAAGAGAATCTGCTGATATTGATACCAATTATAGGCCTCTAAAACAAGGTTTTCATATTTGTCATAATCAAGTTCCTTTTCCTTCGTAAAGCTATTAAGTGTAATGTTTGCTTGACCAAGAAGTTGTGAGCATTCATGTTCTAGATTCTTCAAATGGTCCAATTCTCTTTTCCTAATTTCTTCATTTTCCATTGTTTCAAGCTGAAATGTTGAACACTTCTGTACTTCAGCAATAAGGCAGTATATCTTGCTTTTATATTCATTATCCTGAAAATCTGCTATTTTTGAAATACTGTCAGAGATTCTTTCGAGCTGATCATTAATCTGGGTCATGTAATATTGACCAACAACCATAGCGGCAACTCCCATAACTGCGTTTGTTATGTCCATTGCGGCAAGGTCATCTGCGGCAGAGAGATCTTCCGGTACCCAATTTGCGTTTCCTTTTATTCTAGTTGCTATATTCCTAAATGAGCCCCTAAAAGCACCCTCCATTGCACGGGAGTTGTCTAGTACAGCATCTTTTGGAATTATAGCTCGATATAATTGACCTGCATTATGAATTGCTTTTTTATATTTCCCTACTGTGGCAGCATTTGCAATAGCCTGCATTGTTCCGGGAATAATATTATTAATTCTAGCGATAAGATTTTTATTTTTAAGTTCCATCAGTCTAGCTTCTTCACTATGCGTTAATGAATGAATTTCATCAAAACTAATTACCTTTTTATTTTTTTCTTTTCCATATGGAACTGTATCTGTTTTTCTCAAAGAAATACCAGGATTTCTCAATGACCTTGAAAAATTAACTAATTTCTTTTTTCTTATATTGAGAATTGCTATTAATGCAATTATAGCAAGAATGCACCCTACAATAACAAAATACTTATCCATAAACTATTATCCTTCATTATTCAATAATTAATTACTCCACTCCCAAAGCTTTAAACACAGCCTCCTGCGGCGTACTGTAAAATATCAGGCTGAATGCACCTATAAGATCTGACGGGACTGTTCCAAGATCAGCTGCGGATGTTATCGGGATCAATACCTTCTTTGCTCCAGCATCAAGGCAGACTTGTAAAACACTCGCTAGTTCTTCTACCTTGAGAATAGTGCCGCTGATGCTGATTTCACCCAGCACAGCAAGGCTCGAAAGAGTTGGTTTGCTCAATGCACAGGATGCAAGCGCAATAACTGTTGGTAATGTCAAAAACTTCGTCATCCCTATACCATTCAGATCTTGGTAGTTAATAATGTAATCTTTTGTTGTTGTACTAATTTGCCCGCTTATCTGGTGGCCGCTGGCCTTCAGATAGTTAAATGCCGTATTCGTTGCTTCTTTTGCATCCCGATCTGTACCTAGTCCTGTGCGCTCAAACTTGCCATTGCCGGGCAGCATTTGAGTTTCAAGGCGATACACCCCAATCATTCCGCTTTTCCCTTGAGAGATTGTATAGACATTTCCGGGGTTTGTTAGTCCTTCCGGTATAATCTTGCCGCCGCCCTGTTCTGGAACAGAAACGTAGTGTTCCTCAAAGGTCTCATTGTCAATGTAAGAGAAGTTGACATCGTAGAACTCCATACCGCCAATTTTCTTTAGCTGCTCCTTTACACGGCGACGCATTTCAAGAGCAAACACCAGGATTTCTTCGATTTCATCCTTTGTAAATTCACCATTAGGATAGATCAGTTTTGTGAGCCCTGACACGATCTTGCGTACAGCGATAACATCCCTTTGGTTTAAGTTGTTGCCAAAGCGGAAGTATTTGTCGCTCACATCTCCAAACGGCTCTTTCCTCATTTCGCGCATAAATTCGGCAAGGTAGTCCGTTATAAATCCGTAGTCGTTTGTAAATGATTCAGGACGGTATTTGGGTATCTCCCAACCAGGAATATAGCAATGCATTCGGTCAAGAAATGCTGTATCATATGCCATAGCTTCAGGAAAAGGATCAAAAAGGTGAGAGGTTTTAAGTAGCACGTCCACGCTCTGGTTTATGTTACCAACGAAAGCCATTGAAGCGGAAGCTGCCTTTTCCTCCTTGCCTCTGGCAAACGATCCGGAAGCCATATAGTCTTTCATTATTTGAACGCCGTCTTTATCCTTGAAAGTGATACCCGCCACCTCGTCAAAAGCTACGCAATCCCAAAGTCCCACAAGGCCGACTTGCTTGGTCGACATATTGTAGAAGAGGTTTGCAACTGTGGTTTGCCC
>JAAZLQ010000140.1 GCA_012799255.1 Bacillota bacterium | reverse complement strand
TCCACACAAAACAGATCCTTCATCCGTTCCCAGGATTGAATCCTAAGCATTACAGCGTTGAATAAAAAAGTAATGCCCAACAAAGCGATAATGATAGCATTGTTCATGACAACGCTTAACAAGGCAAGTGATACGGTACCTTTTCCTTCACCAAACAAGTCAACCGTGCCCGTAATAGGAGTCTCAAAGGCTCTTGCCTCTTTGCGCGCGGCATAGACCTCTTTGGCGATTGGCTGTAAGGACTCGAGGTTAAGATCACCCATTAAATAACCATAGGAACCTACCACAAGAAAAATAATACCGAGAATAAAGAGAATAACCGAAGCAATTCGGGCTGGTTTTGTAACATGGGGCCGATTGGCCTTGCTCTTAACACGGGTCTCAATGCTCACGTTTTTCCACCTCTAAAACAAGATTGAGGGGGCAGGCTAAAACCGGCCCCCTCGGTTGATTCTAAAGCAAAATTACTCAGCGAAACAAGTTGGTTTAGAAATCGTCGAGGATTTCCTCGATATCGTTAGCTAGTTTGTCTAAAGTTTCCTTAACTGGTGCACCTTCGTTAAAGATGCGTGCTAAGGCATGACGCCATTCGTTGGCAACGGTGTCATAGGCAGGATGCTGGTTCCGAGGGTTAATCCAGCTACTCATGGCTACAATATCCTTCATTGCCGGTTTTCTGTTGAGATACTCAGCATACTCAGGAGTATCCATTACAGAAGCTCTTGTTGGGAAGTAACCTGTTTGGTCAGCCCAGTAAAGGTTGATTTCAGGGCTAGCCATGAACATTAGGAACTGCCAAGCGGCGTTTTTCTGTCTTTGACTAGCAGCGGCTGGAATCAAGATAGCTGCGCCACCAACTTCACTAATAAAGGAAGTACCATCAGTGGAACCGGGTAGCCAAGCCATACCAACTTCAAAATCAGAGTTATCTACATAAGTGTCATATAAAGAGCTGGTGTGGAATACGCTAAATGCTCCGCCATCCCAGAAGAGTTGACGCATGTTAGCGGACGCACCAGTACCATAAGCGTAATAGGCGTAGCCTTTGTCAATCCATTCTTTCATCTTAGTGGTGATGTAAATGGACATTTCGCTGTTCACGTCAGTGGTCTCATCATCAAGAACGGTCCAAACGCCATTGTTCTTAAAGAGAGTTTCATAATACCAATAGTCCCATCCAGCGAAGACTGTACCATAGCGCTTGGTAGTGCCATCTTCATTAAACAGAGTGGCTTTTTCTAAGAAAGCTTCGAACTCGTCGAAAGTCTTGGGCATTACGATGCCTTCAGCATCAGCCATATCCTTGTTATAGTACATTACTTGGGTAGAAATGAGATAAGGCAAAGCCACTTGCTTTCCATCGTAGCTAGTAGACTTAATTAGACCTTCACCGAAATCAGCAATATCAAAGTTGTAAGCTTCAATGTAAGGATCAAGAATCTCTGTGATCCCAGCAGCACCGTACGCAGCTGGATAGGAGGTGTTAGCAGTTGCTAAAGCAGGAACATCTCCAGAAGCAACTGCCGCAATCAACTGGGTGTTAATCTCAGTATAAGAACCGATATACACGGGTTCAACCTTGATCAAATCCTGTTGTGCGTGGAAACGTTCAATCATGTAGTTCAAATACGGAGTCAATTGATCTTCATGGGCATGCCACCACGTAATCGTAATTGGCTCGGTGACATCATACTTGCTAGCTGCAGCTGTGATACCTACCGCGGAAAACATCAAGACAACGGCAAGTACCAATGAGATAGTTCTTTTGCTCATATTTGTCCCTCCTAGTT
>JAAZLQ010000003.1 GCA_012799255.1 Bacillota bacterium | reverse complement strand
GTAGCGTACCTAATACAGCTAACTTAGCAATATGGAATGGTGAAAGTTGGCAGGGAACGAGTTTAGGTAAACCAGGTGCATATGTTTATGATTTTGTTAAATTTCGTGATACCTTATTTATATGTGGGCGTTTTTCTACTATTGGTTCTCAAAATTTTGATAAAATCGTTGCCTATAATGGTGAAAATTGGATAAATGTAGGTAGTTTTGGTATGTGGGCAAGTGCATTAGAGGTGTTTAATGGAGAGTTATATGCAGGTGGATATTGGGGTATAAGAAAATATCTGGGTGGTACACAATGGGAAACTTTTAGTGTAAAACCAAATGATTTTGTATTTGAACTAAAAGCTGATAGTATAAATTCTTTTCTATATGTAGGAGGACAATTCACAGCAGTAGCAGGGCAAGCATCTGTTGGCTCTGCTATGTGGGATGGTTTTAAGTGGCACGCACTAGGAGATTACTGCGGTGCCACAGTGTGGCAACAAGCAATGGAAATATATAGAGGAGATCTTTACACTGGTGGTGGGTTAATTGATAATGATGGCGATCTTGACATGTATATTACACGTTGGAATGGCGAATCATGGGATAGTATTGGTGGCAATTTTAGTAGTTCTATTTTTGCATTAGAAGTTTTTAGAGATACTTTATATATTGGTGGTTGTTTTAAGACATGGGACAGTATCCCTAATGGAGGTGGTATTCGTTCTAAAGGCATGGTTAAACTCTATATGCCTGATAATGGTTGCGATTATTTAAAACCACGTATAAACACTTGGGCTGATACTTTTTATTTGAATAATGGTGAAGCTATTGTTAATTTATATAATAATAATCCTTATGTTGATAGTTGGGAATGGGATTTTGGTACTTCTACAGGCTCAGTGTCCTTATCCCAAGCAGTGGAGCATATTTATACAGCAACTGGTGAGTATAATGTACAAGTTACTGTTACCGATGGTGAGTGCGTAAAAACTGCTAACAAAACAATTTATATAGAGTTAGGAACAGATGTAATAGACATAGAAAGCATAGATATGCAAATCTTCCCCAACCCTAGTAACAACGATTTTTATGTAAAACTAACACTGCCAAATTACCAAAATACCGAAATTAAAATAGCCGGGCTAAATGGTCATCTGCAATCTATAATTCCAATTACTAACGAAACCACCACAATCCCAACAAAAGGCTGGAAACCAGGAGTTTATATCTGTAATCTATTTGTAGATGGTAAATTAGTAAAAGTGGAGAAGTTGGTGTATGAATAACTCAGTTAAAAGTTTGTAAAGTTCATAAAGTTTGTAAAGTTGAACCGAGCTTGCGAGCTACCGAAGATAAAGAGTTTTTAGTGTTGAGTGTTTAGTTTTTAGTAGTGAGTTTTTAAAAACTTCACACTGATAGATAGAATTTCTTTAGTGCAGGGAGTTGTATATACTTGCTTCGCAGAGTTCGCAAGCTCACTCTGCTCGCGAGCTCAACGAAGTTAAATCCGAGCGAGCGGGCTTATTTGTCCGTAGGACAACATGTGATTAACCGTAGGCGAAGCCTGCGGTGTAATGCTCCCTCAAAAGCCTTGCCCGTAAGGGCAACACAACAAATTAGTTAAAAGTTTATAAAGTTCGTAAAGTTCGTAAAGTTGAACCGAGTGGGCAAATATTATTAGAAAATTAATAACTCTCTACTCTTCAGCAGGATTTTCAAATTCTTCAATTCCTTTATTTAAAAAGTTTAAGAATTTT
>JAAZLQ010000198.1 GCA_012799255.1 Bacillota bacterium | reverse complement strand
TTGAATTGGCCATTAGCCTCATCAGAATTCGGTAATTGATTACTAAGGTTGGATTTAATAAAGTTTTCAACTGTACCCTCTGGAGTATAATCTGATTTTGGAGTATTTAATGGGTACCCCTTGTCAGCCGCTTCATTTGCCTTCTTGTTTTCTTTTTCACCCTTGTTAACCATCGTGCCTCCGTCCTTAATCGACACGTGCTGGCAATTTAGTTCTCCATAATACAGTTGGCCGGACGAGTAAATCACAAGGCTCTCTGCCTGCACATCACCATCTACCAGCCCGGCTATCTCAACGTTCCTGGCTTCCATTCTACCGTAAAAACAACCGGAGGGAGTAATAATTACTTTCCCTCCTTTATTAATCGTCCCTTCAAAAACGCCGCTGATTTCGATTAAACCACAATCTTCGTAGGAAGTTTCAGAGAAAAAAATTTTAGTGACCAACTTCGCTATTCTCACACTAAATCACCTTGCAAACTCTTGTTCGGAATTAACCCCTGTTTCCTCATGTATACCTGCAAGTTGCCACAACCAGTTGCCCCAGGCTAAGTAGCCGCGGCAGTTAGCAGTAATGGGGTCGACAGCCAGTTTTGCTTGCGGTAGTTGCGACAACAGATAAGAACTTATGGCCTGCCCGCCGCCGCCGGTCAAAATCAAATTGTCGAAATCGGATATCCTCCACTGGGAATTGATTTCCACCAAAATATTTATAGCCAATTTTTCGAAGGCACTTACGACAATATCGGTGATGTCAAGTGCTTGTCCAGAAATATTAATTTTGCGCTTAATAATAATGCCGTCAAGGGCGTAACTCTCTTTTTCCAGCCCATATTCTGTGGCCAGTTTGGAGCCGACATCACTATAGGCTGTGGCCAGACCTACTGACAACGATTTGCTTTTTTCTGGTATGTATTCGCCATCTTCTATTGCGGCCAGATCGGTCGTCCGGAACCCAATATCGATGATCCCGGTCAGCCCTTCCATAGGAACCTCCTCTCCCCCATCGAGGTTAAGAAATTGAGACCAGTAAGTTCCAAGCGGCTGGGGGACTATTTCTACTTCGGAAACATAAACCCTGGTATCCCTGATTTCCCCGCCGCGGAAAATCTTGATATTCCTCTCCCCCCTAACCCGTTTTTCGAGATCCTTGGCCAAATGGATTCTCTCCACCGGAAGTCCTGTCACTACTTTAAACTCATTAGTACGATTGGGACAGAACAAACTCAAAGCACTGTAAAAAAGAATTTCAAAATCATCTCCCGTGGCACGTGTGTAGGAAAGGTCGCGGTAAACAAACTTCGATTGTCTTACGGCGGCTTTGCCGACATAATATAACTTTTGACCCATTTCAATTTTCAGATTATCGATAACAGGCATATGATTGCTTCTTATACTAAACGTAGGCTTGGTATGGCCTTCACCCACCACACTGGGAAAAGAATAACCGGACTCCCCATCGGTAGCTTTTACAAAACCGTAACCCACATCTAAACCAACTAGTTTTGTCATCCGATAACCTCCAATATTAAGAATTACAAACTTGTTTATTAGGCCTGATTTTACTTCTTTCCACAAGTGGTTTTAATTATAACAATTTTAGATAAATTTCTGTTAAACTAATTTTAAATTTGGGTTAACATTTCTTTTAACTTTTGGTAAACTTTAAAGAGGAAAAAATTTTTTCATAGAGAATATAACCATAAAAAAAATGGTAGGGAAAGCTAATGGCTGGAGAAAAGATTTTAGTAGTTGACGATGAAGCTGTGGTAAAAAAGGTGGTTGAACATCACCTGATTAGGGAGGGTTATCAGGTATTGACCGCTGCTGACGGTAGCAGCGTTTTTGAGCTGATCCGTGCCCATAAGCCGGACCTGATTATCCTGGACATACTTTTGCCCGACCTTGACGGCATCGAAGTCTGCCGTGAAATACGCAAGGAAAACAACGTCCCGATTATATTTCTAACATCCAAGAGGGACTCTTCAGATATCGTGCTGGGCCTGGGCATCGGTGGAGACGACTACATAGTCAAACCCTTTAACCCCAGCGAATTGATTGCCCGGGTAAAGGCGAACTTGCGCCGGAGCCTCCTGCAAAACATAGCCT
>JAAZLQ010000221.1 GCA_012799255.1 Bacillota bacterium | reverse complement strand
GAACCAGCCAGGTTTTCCCATTGGTAACCACGCTGTTCGGCTTCAAGTAGTGCACCGAGCATACCAAAGGCCTTGACACCGCCGCCTTCAAATATGGCATCAGCTTTCATCAATTCATCCCTCCTTAAAGAATACTATTGAAAACTGATGCAAAAGGTGAGTAACTTATAGTTGACAGAACAGGTGTTCTCAAGTAGAATATGGGCAAACATATGTACGGTAGAGAGGTGCCAATATGGAAAAGGCTTTAAGAGTGAAGGATAAATATGCCTGTTATACAGATTTTGATTTAGTTGCTACTGTGCAGGATTGGCTTGAGAGGGAAGATGGAGAACTGGAGCGCAAATTGTGTTATGGTCTCTGTATGTTCACGGTAATTTATTTTGTACTGCACTTGTTGAGTTTTTTCTGCAGGTAAACTTTTGATTATTATGATTAATGGGAACCTGGAGTTTTGTGATCAGACTGTCTGAAAATCCTTTATAAAAACATGAAAACCCTTGATTTACAAGGGCACTGAAAAAGTCCGACCCATTTGTGGCGGACTTTCTTGCATAAAAATGGTATAATTTATACAGAAAAAGCGAGCAGAATCAAGGGGTTGAGAGGATTTATGTTGAGAGACTTTGGTCAAATTACGATGCCGCTTTCACCATATCAGGGCATATATGATTTGGTCGTATCAAAGGATCATCTGCTTCGGCAGATCAAAGAAAATATAGATTTCAGCTTTGTGAATCCAATGCTCAAAAAGCAGTATTGTGAGGCATTTGGCCGCCCTGCAAAAGAGCCCGAAATGATGTTCAAGCTGATGTTTTTGAAAAAGCTGTATGATCTTTCGGACGTGCGCTTAATTTCTCAAGCTCAAACCGATATGGCATACAAGTATTTTCTGGATTTAGATCCCGAAGCTGAAATGGTTGACCCGAGTTTAATGACTAAATTTCGAAAAACACGCATAACAGAAGACATACTGGAAGAAATGCTGAAAGAGACAATTCGACAGGCGATTGAGAAAGGCATAATCAAAAGCAAAACAATAATAGTTGATTCTACGCATACCAACGCTAATGTCAGAGCCAAAACCGTGACGCAGGTTCTGCGTGAATTGAGCCGGGGACTGCGCAAGGAAATTTACAAGTCAATGTATGACTTGTCGGAGAAATTCCCTGATAAGCCGGATGAAACCGCCGACTTGGAAGAAGAAATTGAGTATACTCAAAAACTGCTTGAAAGCATTCGCGAGGGTGTGGAAAGCAGTGACAACAAATTGCTGAAATCGCTGTATAACAGGATAAAAGAACTTTTGGATACCAACCGCATACGTGAAATCCGTTCAAAAGACGATGAAGACGCACGGTTTGGTCATAAAAAAGTCAGCAGCACTTTTTTTGGTTTCAAGAATCATCTTGCAATGACTGAAGAACGAATCGTGACGGGAATCGAAGTTACGAACGGCGGCGAGCCGGACGGCAAACAGCTTGCCGCATTGCTTGAGAAATCTCAAAGTAACGGCGTCGAAGTTAAGGAAATCGTCGGGGACATGGCTTATGTAAGCGAGGGAAACCTTGATGTCTGCGAAGAAAACGGTGTTACACTGATTGCCAAAACAAATTCAGCCGTAGCAGCTGCCGCCGCAGCACCGCTTGATGGGGGTTTTAGTTTTAACAAAGATGCAGGGATGCTGCAATGCCCAGCCGGAGAACTTGCAATAAATAAGAGAAGTCACCCGGCGAAAAACGGCAACACTTACCTCAATTTCACATTCAGCTCAGTCAAATGCCGAAAATGTCCGCTCCGCGAGCAGTGCCGAATAGGGAAATCTAAAACCAGGAGCTACAACATTACACAGCCGAGCGAGAAAAATCGTCAAAGGCTTGCGTTTGAAGCAAGCGAAGCTTTTAAAGAACGGCTAAAAATCCGGCATAGCATCGAAGAAAAGAATGGTGAAATGAAAGTGGCACATGGTCTCGGCAGAGCCGATTCCGTGGGGCTTGCCGCCATGCGATTGCAAACGTATTTTACGGTGATTGCGGTAAATATCAAGAGGATAGTAAAGTTAGCAATGCCAATTACCGCCTGATAGAGGCGATTTTTATTTCTACTGTTATTTTACATCCTTTTACCCATTCCAAAGACTGAAAAATCCACGCCAAAAACGTGGATTTTTCAGTGCCCTTGTAAATCAAGGGTTTTCATGTTTTTATAAAGGATTTTCAGACAGTCTGATCACAAAACTCCAGGTTCCCATTAATCATAATAATCAAAAGTTTACCTG
>JAAZLQ010000374.1 GCA_012799255.1 Bacillota bacterium | reverse complement strand
TGGGCGATTTGGCCGTTATTTCAATGAAACAATTGTTAGAGGCCGGCGTTCACTTTGGGCATCAGACCCGCAGATGGAATCCGAAAATGGCAGAGTACATTTTCACAGAGAGAAATGGTATTTACATTATTGATCTGCAAAAGACTGTAAGGAAAGTTGAAGAAGCTTATAGCTTTATTCGCGACACTGTTGCAGACGGCAAATCAGTACTGTTTGTAGGTACCAAGAAGCAAGCACAAGAGACCATTCAAGAAGAGGCAGAACGTTGTGGTATGTTCTACGTGAACCAACGTTGGCTAGGTGGTATGCTAACCAACTTTAAGACCATTGCCTCCCGTATTGGTCGCCTGGAAGAAATCGAAAAGATGGAAGAAGACGGTCTTTTCGACGTATTGCCTAAGAAAGAAGTTATGGAACTGCGTAAAGAACAAGAACGTTTGACACGTTTCTTGGGCGGCATCAGGCGGATGAAAACACTTCCTGGTGCAGTGTTCGTAGTTGATCCTCGTAAAGAACGAATCGCAGTGGCAGAAGCTCGTAAACTGGGTATTCCCATAGTGGCAATTGTGGATACTAACTGTGATCCAGACGAAGTAGACTATGTGATTCCCGGTAACGATGATGCAATTCGTGCCGTCAAACTTCTTACTTCAACTATGGCTGATGCTGTTATCGAAGCAAAAGAAGGCGCCAGCTTTGCAGAAGATAAAGAAGTTGAAGATGTGCAAACTGAAGATGTCTCCCTGGACAGCGATTTAGAAGATGGGGATGACGAATAAGATTAAGAGTAAAAAGAGGGAGTGGGAGAGTGGCTCTCACCCCTTTTTTCAACTAATTCTGGAGGAGGGTTTTTATGGCAGAAGTTACTGCAGCTATGGTTAGAGAACTGCGTGAGAAAACAGGTGCCGGTATGATGGATTGTAAGAAGGCCCTTGTTGAGACAAATGGTGATATGAGTGCCGCTATTGACTACTTGAGGGAAAAGGGCCTTGCAGCGGCAGCTAAGAAATCGGGCCGTATTGCCGCTGAAGGTGTAGTCGAATCCTACATCCACGCAGCAGGCCGGATCGGTGTCTTGGTTGAGGTAAACTGTGAGACGGACTTTGTTGCTAAAACTGAAGAGTTCGCCCAGTTGGCAAAGGATATTGCCATGCATATTGCTGCATCCAAACCAGAGTATGTATCTAGGGAAGACATCCCTGAGGATGTTTTGGAGCATGAGCGCACCATCTATCGGAATATAGCGCAAAATGAAGGCAAGCCAGAACATATTATCGACAAAATTGTGGAAGGTCGCATCGACCGTTACGCTAAGGAAGTATGCCTTTTGGATCAACCCTTTGTTAAGGACCCAGATATGACCGTTGGCGAACTTCTTACCGCGAAGGTGGCGAAGATCGGCGAAAAGATCTCCGTTAGACGTTTTGTCCGTTATGAGCGGGGCGAAGGTTTAGAGAAACGTGAAGAGGACTTCGCTGCAGAGGTTATGGCCCAAACGAAACTGTAGGAGAACACCTTTGGTGTTCTCTTTTTTTCGGTGGAGGGATCTAAAGGTTTGAGCAGAATAATTAAGGAGTGGTGTCCATGGCAGAGCCCAAATATCAAAGGGTTGTTTTAAAGCTGAGCGGTGAAGCTCTGGGGGGTAATAGCTTCGGAATAGATCCACAGGTTGTTGGTTCCATTGCCGATGAAATAAAGAGTGTGATGGAGCTAGGTGTGGAAATGGCCATCGTGGTTGGAGGTGGCAACATTTGGAGGGGTGCCACGGGTAGCGCCAAGGGCATGGATCGTAGTACAGCAGATTACATGGGGATGTTGGCCACAGTGATTAATGCACTGGCACTTCAAGATGCCCTTGAGGATAGGGGAATCCTTACTAGGGTGCAAACTGCCATTGAAATGCGTCAGATCGCAGAGCCATATATTAGAAGAAGGGCGATTAGGCATTTAGAAAAAGGACGCATCGTGATTTTTGCTTCGGGTACAGGAAACCCTTACTTTTCAACAGATACAACCGCTGCCCTTAGAGCATTAGAAATAGAGGCGGAAGTAATTCTCATGGCTAAGCGGGGCGTAGATGGTGTTTACGATGCAGATCCACGCATCCACCCTAACGCCACTCGTTATGAAAGCATAAGTTATTTAGATGTGATTAGTCAAGGTCTAGGTGTAATGGATTCCACCGCAACTTCGCTTTGTATGGACAACAACATTCCGATCATTGTTTTTAACTTTGATGAACCGGGAAGCATAGCTAAGGCTATCTGCGGTCTGAAAATAGGAACCTATGTAGGAGGCGAACGACATGATTGATCAAATTATGCAGGACGGAAAAACCAGAATGGATGAGGTCATTGCGGCGACAAAAAGGGCATTTTCTAGTGTCCGAACCGGTCGGGCCAATCCCGCACTTTTGGATCGGATAATGGTGTCGTATTATGGTACTCCCACGCCCTTAAATCAAATGGCCAGTGTTAGTGTACCGGAACCCAGATTATTAGTTGTAACTCCTTGGGATAAGGGTGCCATTAAGGACATTGAAAAGGCCATTCTGACCTCAGACTTGGGGTTAGTCCCCAACAATGATGGTACTGTTATTCGCCTAGCGATTCCCACCCTTACGGAGGAACGGCGTAAAGAGTTAGTACGTGTGGTTCGTAAGGACGCTGAGGATTATCGTGTGGCCGTGCGCAATATCCGGCGCGATATGAATGAAGCTATTAAGAAACTAGAGAAAAACGGCGACGTTTCTGAAGACGAGGCACGTCGTGCCCAGGATGAAACTCAAGATTTAACGAATGAGTATATCAACGACATTGATGAGTTGTTGAAGGCCAAAGAAAAGGAGATCATGGAAGTTTGAGTGATCAACGTAGGACTTCAGAGTGGGAGATTCTAATCGGCTATCCATTAGAAGAAGCTGAGCAAATCTTAAAAGAAGAAATGGTGCCCTTTGAAGTTAAGTTTACCGTGGCTCCAGGCGAGGTGTCCTCGAGTGAGGACGCCTATGTTGTCGCGGTTCGAGACGGAGAGATACTAGGTCTGATCTGTGCGAGTCCAGATTGGAACGTAAAGTAGGAGGTATGCAAGTGGGCACGTCGCAAGCAACTAACTTACCAGGACATGTGGCAATAATCATGGATGGAAATGGAAGATGGGCTAAGAAGAGAGCTATGCCTCGCTTCTTGGGGCATCGCCAAGGTGTAAAAGCACTAAAGACTGCGGTGCGTTATGCCTCTAATATTGGTATAGGCACTTTGACTGTCTATGCCTTTAGTACTGAGAACTGGAATCGTCCCAAAGATGAGGTGGATTTTCTTTTGGATCTCATGTACAAAACCTTTGTGCAAGAAATCGAAGAGCTACAAAGGGAAGGAGTCAGGATCCGGTTGATCGGGGATCGGACAACCTTGAGCCAGGATATCTTGAAAATCTGGAATGATGCGGAGAAGTTGACTGCTGAGAACAAGGGCCTTAACCTGAATGTTGCGTTCAATTACGGTGGTCGTAAAGAGTTGACTATGGTCGCTAAGCGCCTGGCAGAGCAAGTTTCTGCAGGGGAGATTTCCATTGACGACATTACCGAAGAGCGAGTAGAAGAGTTACTTTTTACTTGGCCGAGTCCTGATCCAGATTTGATCATTCGTACCGGTGGCGAGCTCCGTATAAGCAATTTCTTGCTTTGGCAGGGAGCTTATAGCGAGATATATGTTACAGATGTTTTGTGGCCTGATTTTGGTGAGCGCGAGTTCGAACTAGCCCTTCGGGATTATTCGGGACGCGAACGGCGCTTTGGTCAAGTACCTCTGAAGGAGCAGAAGATCTAGCAATGTTAGCAAAGAGAGTTCTTACCGCTGTTATTGGTATACCACTTCTTTTAGTCCCCCTATATTATGGGGGACTTACTTGGCGTTTGCTTGTAACCCTTGTGATTTTAGTGGGTCTTTGGGAATTTGCCAGAATGAGTGGACCTGGTCTTTTCTTAGACTACATGATCGTCTCTGGACTATCACTTTTGGTATTGACATATAGTGGTATAGATGGAACCAGACTGTTGCTCTGGTTAGTCTTTCAGCTAATCTACTACTTGTTGCGTGCCACCTTTAGCGGGATGCACAATTTTTCTTCAGGTTTCAATCTCTTGGGAGTGTTCTATGTAGCATTTCTTTATAGTTTCCTTGTGTTAGTCCGCGAACAATTTGGCCCGCAGTGGACGCTATTTGGATTCCTCGTTACCTGGCTGACTGATACAGGAGCGTTTTTCGGTGGTTCGAGGTATGGTAAGCGTAAACTAGCACCGAGAATTAGCCCAAATAAGTCGGTAGAAGGTGCTCTAAGTGGCGTGCTGGCAGCAGTGATAGCTGGTGTAGTTTTTGCCATCCTCACAGATCATTCTGTCGGGCAACTGATGGTCATATCTGTTATACTTTCGGTTTGTGCCCAGCTTGGTGATTTAGTCGAATCCGCGTTTAAGAGGGAGCGAGCTGTGAAGGATAGTGGATCGCTATTGCCTGGTCACGGAGGTATTCTCGATCGCTTTGATTCATTAGCCTTTGTCTTTCCAGTACTTTTTGCGTTGCTAACATTGTTCTCTTAGGCTCCGTGACCCCGGGAGGGGTGAGTTAGTGCCACCGATTGTGGTTGCCATTGTTAGTTTTTGGGTGATTTTCTTTGTGCTCAAAGTTTCCTTTCCGTTCGTGGCACCCTTCATGTTTGGTTTGATACTGGCTCTAGTTCTAGACGTTCCTGTGAGCTATTTAGAAGCTAAAGGCTGGTCGCGTACTTTCACCTCCTTGTTGTTTGTAGTGTTAGCATCCCTGGCTTTACCTGGTGTCTTGGTGTTTTTTTTGGTGAGATTATGGCATGAAATCCAGGGATTGCTAGACTTGGGACTATTAGAACAACTATCCGGTGAACTTCCGAAGAATATACTACAGTTCCTTGAAGAGATACCTTTAACGCCAGGTTCGTGGCCACAGACACTTTTGCAATGGATCTGGGCCATTCCAGATTTCCTTTTAGTATGGACGCTAATAGCTTGTAGCGCCTATTTCTTTTGTAGAGACAAAAAAACATTGGTGAGGTTTTTGGTTAGTCAAATGCCAAAAAAGAGCGGCGTTAGTGTTCGTAAACTCTACCACGACACTTCCGGTGCTTTTTGGCACCTAGTGAGAGTACAACTGCTACTGATGTTAATCTCTTCAACTATCAGTATGGTGTTCTTTTGCGTTTTAGAGTTGCCTTACCCTTTGCTGTCGGGATTCTTAGTGGGTTTTTTTGATTTAACTCCCATTTTAGGTCCCGGTTTAGTCTATCTAGTGTTAGCACTTATCCAGCTGGTATCGGGAAATACTGGTTTAGCTATAGCCTTGGGTATAGGTTATCTGATATTATTACTGTTAAGACAATGGGGGGAACCCCATTTAGTCAGCGATCGGCTCGGTTTGCATCCCTTGGTAGCTTTGATGGGACTCTATGCCGGTCTACGTTTTTGGGGTCCCATTGGTGCCATAGTCGGTCCTGTTCTAATGGTCTTAATCAAAGCCTTTATGCGCAGCCAAAATATGGTATTTTAAGTATATTGTCTTAGAAAGGAATCTCTCATGCCTAATGTCGTAATTCTCGGTTCTACTGGTTCTATTGGAACACAAACGCTTGATGTTATACGGTTCTTACCGGAATTTAAGGTTCTCGGGTTAGCAGCCGGCTCCAATATTGATCTTCTAAGGAAGCAAATTGCCGAGTTCAAACCTAAGTTTGCAAGTATAGCAAGTCCAGACCACGCACGTGCACTAAGTGCTGAGTTTGGCATATCTGTTCATAGTGATCCTAGTTACCTCGAAGAGATGGTGACGGATCCGCAGTGTGATCTGGTGGTAGTTTCCGTAGTGGGGGCCATGGGGCTAAAGCCTACTCTTGCTGCTCTGAAAGCCGGAAAACGAGTTGCCCTAGCTAATAAGGAAACTTTAGTGGCGGGCGGTCATCTTATAATGGAATATGCCCAGCAGATCATACCTATTGACTCTGAACACAGTGCTCTTTGGCAGCTTTTTCATGGTCGCAACAGGGACGATGTGGCGAAAATCATTCTGACCGCTTCTGGAGGTCCATTTAGGGCGTATACGGGAGACTTGGAGACAATCAGTATTGAACAAGCCCTCGCACATCCAAGATGGAACATGGGGGGGAAGATCAGTATTGATTCTGCTACACTTATGAACAAGGGGTTAGAGGTCATAGAGGCCCATTGGTTGTTTGGCTTTCCATATGACTCTATAGAAGTTGTGATCCACCCACAGAGCATTGTCCATTCGCTGATCCAGCTCAAAGATGGCGCCCTTTTAGCCCATCTGGGAACGACCGATATGCGACTACCTATCCAGTACGCCTTAACTTATCCTACTGTCCAGAGCTCGCAGGTGGAGCCATTGGATTTGGTAGCCATGGGCGAGTTGACTTTTGAAGAGGTGGACCATGCTCGTTTCCCTAGTCTGGGTCTGGCATATGAGGCAGGTCGAGCGAGCGGACAAAAACCTATTGCGTTAAATGCCGCCAATGAAGAGGCAGTATGGGCGTTTTTGGGGGGTAAAATTAAGTTCACGCAGATACCACTGATCGTGGCTGAAGTCGTGGAACAGTTCCAGGGTAAATCATTTCCTACCCTGGAGGAAATACTAGCCATAGATGGAGAGGCTCGCCTCCGGGCAAAAGCGCTCATCGCTTAGAGAGGGTGGTTAGATGCTAACGTTAGTTTCTTTTGTTGTCATCTTTGGAACAATCGTGTTCTTTCATGAACTTGGGCATTTTGTAGTCGCTAAGCTAGCCGGTATTAAGGTTTATGAATTTGCTGTAGGCTTCGGTCCAGTACTGGGAAGTAGGACTCGGGGTGACACCAAGTATTCCATAAGGGCCCTTCCTTTAGGAGGTTTTGTAAAGATGGCCGGTATGGACGAGCCCGAGGATGGCGCTGCAGCTGTTGAGGACGACGATCCCGACAGTTTTCAAAGTAAGAATCTGTTATGGCGTCTTGCCACAATTGCGGCAGGTCCCTTGATGAACTTTGTATTTGCCATTTTCCTTTTTGTGCTTTACTTTATGCTAGTCGCTGTACCACCCACAATCACCTATGTAGAGCCAAACTCACCGGCGGAAATTGCTGGTATCGTACCTGGAGACGTGTTTGTCTCTGTTGACGGTGAGTCCGTCAGTGATGAGGAACGGATTATAGCGTTAATCGGCGAGAGATTGGGTCAAGAAATGGTTATCGTGGTAAAGCGCCAGGGAGAGTTGGAAACGATTAGAGTAACCCCTCAAGAGTATGAGGGACGTGGCAGGATTGGGATTTTGATCAGTTCTAAGCCCCAATACCCGTTCTTGACCAGTTTAAAGGCGGGCGTGACTCAGACGTGGGCCATTACAACTCAATTAGTTGGAGATATTGGACGTATGATCACGGGACAGCAAAAAGTTGAGATTTCTGGTCCTGTTGGTATTGTGCAGATTGTCGGGGAGACAGCTCGCCATGGGTTGCCGCAGCTGATGATTTTAGCGATTGTTCTTAATGTTAACTTGGGTTTGTTGAACTTGTTGCCTGTTCCGGTTTTGGATGGCGGTTGGATCTTGATTCTAGTTCTGGAAGCACTCCGAGGAAAACCGTTGGCACCGGAAACACGGGGTATAGCTCAGTTTATTGGTTTGGCTTTGTTAATCATGCTCATGCTGTATGCAACGTTCAAAGATCTGGCAAGGTTTAGTTTGTTCTCATAACCGGGGGTGTTTTCATGCGTAATACTACTCGCCAGGTGTTCGTTGGTGGAGTACCTATTGGAGGGGGAGCCCCCATAACAGTACAGTCCATGACCAACACGGACACTAGAGATGTTTCAGCTACATTAGATCAAATTCAAAGCTTAGCAGCTGCCGGGTGCGATATAGTTCGATTAGCGGTTCCGGATCAACAAGCGGCTGAGGCTTTACCTTCCCTTGTAAAACACAGTACAGTGCCACTCGTAGCAGATATTCATTTTGACTATCGTCTGGCCCTAATGGCTTTGGATGCTGGAATTCATAAGTTACGGCTTAATCCCGGTAACATCGGCTCAGAGCAAAAGGTACTCGAAGTGGTCAAAGCCGCCCAAGAGCGGAATGTTCCCATTCGGATCGGAGTAAACTCCGGTTCCATTTCCGCTCCTTTAGTGGAGAAATACGGAAGGACAGCCACTGCCATGGTGGAAAGTGCCCTAGAACATGTGGCCATTTTTGAAAGACTAGGTTTTTATGATATCGTGATTTCCTTAAAGGCAACTGATATTGATTTGACTGTTCAAGCCTATGAGGAGTTGTCTCAGCGTGTCTCGTATCCAACCCATCTGGGAATTACAGAGGCTGGTACGAAGTGGTTTGGAACAATCAAATCAGCTGTGGGACTCGGAGCTCTACTTTCTCGGGGCCTAGGAGATACGTTGAGGGTTTCACTGACCGCGGATCCTGTGGAGGAAGTCAAAGTGGGGTGGGCAATTCTGTCCTCGCTAGACTTGCGTCGGCGCGGTCCTGTGTTTATCTCCTGCCCCACCTGCGGAAGAACCGAGATAGATTTAGAAGGAATCGCGGAGGAAGTGGAGAAACGTTTAAGTGATTTCCCGCTACCTATTACCATTGCCGTTATGGGTTGTGTAGTCAATGGTCCTGGGGAAGCTAGTCATGCTGACTTGGGAATTACCGGTGGTAAAGGGGTAGGTCTCATCTTTCGTCATGGAAAGATTTTGCGAAAGGTGCCTGAAGGGGAGTTAGTGGATGCCTTAGTGGCTGAAGCGCATAGCTTGCTTGAAAAGGATAGGGGATAGACCATGTTAATGTCGCAGTTATATTCACCAACATTGAGAGAGACTCCATCGGAAGCTGAGATAATTAGCCATAAGCTCATGCTTCGAGCTGGGTTGTTACGTCGCTCTGCCGCTGGCATGTATACCTTGCTTCCCTTGGGGCTAAAAGTGGTTCGCAAAGTGGAACAGATCATCCGGGAAGAGATGAATGCCATCATGGGCCAAGAAGTTCTGTTGCCCATTGTGCAACCTGCTGAGCTCTGGGAAGAGTCGGGTCGCTGGGGCGATTACGGTGATGAAATGTTCCGACTAAAGGATCGCCATGGGCGTCAGTTTTGTCTTGGACCAACCCATGAAGAGATCATTACTGCCCTGGTTCGATCTGAGGTACGCTCTTATCGGCAGTTGCCACTTCGTTTATATCAAATTCAAAATAAGTATCGTGACGAGATTAGGCCGCGTTTTGGTTTGATGCGGGGTCGTGAGTTTATTATGAAGGATATGTACTCATTCGACAAAGACGCTGAAGGTTTGGATGAGAGCTACTGGGCAGCCTACCACGCCTATGAACGTATCTTTAGGCGTTGTGGTGTCGAAGTACACCCTGTGGAGGCCGATTCAGGCGCGATCGGTGGAGATGTAACTCATGAGTTTATGGTGTTAGCAGATTCTGGTGAGGACTTAGTATTATTCTGCCCTGAGTGTTCCTATGCAGCCAATGCGGAGCGGGCAGAAGGAGTAGAAGTTCCAGCAGTTGCAATTAGTGGTGAAGAGTTAAAGTCACTCCACGAGGTTGCCACACCAGGGGCCAGCACAATTGATCAAATAAGCAAGTTCTTAGAGGTTCAGCCTGAGGACTGTTTGAAAACCTTGCTCTATGTGGCAGAAGGAAAGCCAGTGGCAGCACTGGTGCGCGGCGATCATAACCTAAATGAAATTAAGTTGAGGAAGTTCCTCAAGTGTGAAGTCTTAGAATTGGCGGATGATGAGACCATTCTGAAAGCTACTGGTGCGCCAGTTGGCTTTTCGGGACCTGTGGGCTTGAAGATTCCCCTCTATGCAGATTATGCTGTAAAGGATATGGCTAATTTTGTAGTTGGGGCAAACAAAGAAGATCATCACATTCTCAACGTTAATTGGCAGAGAGACTTTGAGGTAACTGCGTTTGCAGATTTGAGGGAAACCCAGCCCGGAGACCCTTGCCCAAGATGTTCAGGCACGTTAGAAGGGGCCCGTGGCATTGAGGTAGGTCAGGTCTTTAAGCTGGGCACGAAGTATTCGAAGGCTATGGGAGCCACCTTCCTTCAAGAAAATGGGGTTGAGACTCCGTTTGTCATGGGTTGTTATGGAATCGGCGTTGGTCGCACGGTTGCTGCAGTGATAGAAAAGAATTATGATGAAGATGGAATTATCTGGCCTCTCGGTATAGCGCCCTATCACGTAATTATCGTTCCGGTCAGCATCAAGGATGAGGCGCAGGCAGAGGCAGCCAAAAAACTTTACCAGACACTCGTTGCTGAGGGGATCGAAACAGTACTAGATGATCGTGATGAACGCCCTGGCGTAAAATTTAAGGACGCTGATTTAATTGGATTCCCAATTAGAGTGACCATTGGACCGAAGTCGTTAGAACAGGGAGAAATGGAAATCACTCTACGGAGCACTAAGGAGAGAAGAAGCCTGCCAATTAGCGAGGTTCTTCCGACGATTAAGGAAATCCTGAAGGATGGAGATGTGGAGTGAAGGTAGCCGCTATTGTTCCCGCCTACAATGAGGAACATACGATCGGGGTGGTTGTAGAAGCATTGCTGCGCTGCCCCTTAATCGACGAGATCATTGTGGTAAGTGACGGTTCTGATGATCAGACAGTTCAAGTAGCTAGCAAGTATGCAGTAAGAGTTATTGAGTTGGAACAGAACGTGGGGAAAGGCGGGGCAATGAAGGCGGGGGCTACCGCGACAACATGTGAGATCCTGTTATTTGTCGATGCCGATTTGGTCGGTTTGAGCACTGAGCACATTCAAGCATTGTTAGAACCAGTGTTGTCAGGGCAAACCGTCATGACTATAGGGGTCTTTTGCGACGGTAGACGTTCCACCGACTTGGCTCAAAAAATAGCGCCATCGCTCTCTGGGCAGAGGGCAGTGCGCAAAGATTTTTTCGATCAGGTTCCTAAACTTGAACATAGTGGTTTTGGAGTTGAGGTATCCTTGACTCAATATGCAGAGCGAAACGGTGTTGAGATTGTGCGCGTTCCTTTGCAGGCAGTTTCCCAAGTGATGAAGGAGGAAAAAAGGGGTTTGGCTCGAGGACTCCTTGCCCGTTTGAAAATGTATTGGGATATTGTCCGTTCCATTCGGATCAAGTAAGTTTTGTATCTAGTTGTGGCCCCTTTTTGGGGCCCTTTTTGGAGGTGGTTTTGTGGCTTCCTACTATATAGAACCAGAGAACAAGTTTCTTTTAGCTTCTTTCAGTTCGCATCCACTGCTCAAGCAGCTTGAGGTTGAGCGAATCGGTATCGATCCTGACAACAGATCTTGGACCTTTGTTGTCAAAGGTGCTCCCCAAGGTGAGCAGCATGTGTGGGAGGAACTGGAAAAAGCTATTAAAGATATGCAACCAGATGTACTCGCGGTTAATTTTGAGTGGACAGGCACTAATGAAGAAGAACAAGTTAACGACCCAGATCATGCCTATCTGGAGGATGTCATCAAACGATTTAATGGGAGACCAATCGATTATGGCACTTCTTCTCAAAAGAATGGCAATGGTCAAGCGCCAAAGAGTAATGGGCGCAAGCGCAGTTTACTAAAGAGCTCCATTGGAGGCGAACCTGCCTCCATAATTGATCTTCAGGAAGAAGAACGGAACGTTGTGGTTTGCGGAGAAGTCACGAGTTTTGAATCGCGTCTCACCCGCACCGGGAAAACACTGATCATGTTTGACATATACGATGGTACAGACAGTCTGAGTTGTAAGGCTTTCTTGGATGAACCAGAAGACTTAGGCATCAAAAAGGGACAATGGGTCAAGGTACGGGGAAATCTCCAGTTTCAATCTTTCGACAACCAGTTGTCCCTTATGGTTCAGGGCTTGAGTTTGGTTCAAGCTCCACCCTCCTTAACAGACGACGCTACAACCAAAAGAGTTGAGCTCCATTTACACACCAAAATGAGTGGCTTGGATGGTACTATTGATGTAGATCAAGTGGTTAAGCTAGCCGCTTCGCTAGGTCATGAAGCGGTGGCGATTACTGATCACGGTGTGATTCAAGCGTTTCCAGATGCGCACAAGGCCGGAAAAAAACATGGAGTTAAGATCATCTACGGAGTTGAAGGTTATTTAGTCGACAACGCGGAGACAAAAGAGCGGCCCTTTCATATCGTCATTTTAGCTAAGAACCAAGTGGGGCTAAAGAACCTCTATCGCTTGATTTCGTTTTCCCACTTAGACTACTTTTACAGAAGCCCCCGCATTCCGCGGAAACTGTTAGAAGAGCATCGCGAGGGCTTAATCCTAGGCTCGGCTTGCGAAGCGGGCGAGGTGTATCAAGCAGTACTAACGCAAAACCCCAATGTGCTAGAAATAGCCAAGTTTTACGACTATCTAGAAATTCAGCCATTGGACAACAATGAGTTTTTGGTGGGGACAACCCATGTCCAGTCCAAGGAAGACCTGATCAGGATCAACAAGCAAATAGTTCAACTTGGCGAGAGATTGAACTTGCCAGTTGTAGCAACTGGTGACGTACATTTCCTTCGCCCAGAAGATGCCTTTATCCGTACAATTTTGCTGGCAGGACGGGGTATGGGGGATGCAGAGCATCAGGCACCTTTGTTCTATCGGACGACAGCCGAGATGTTAGCCGAGTTCCCGTATTTAAGTGAAGAAAAAGCCTATGAAGTTGTAGTCACAAATCCACGGAAGATTGCGGAATCAGTTGAACAACTAAGCCCAGTTCCAAAAGGGTTTTACCCTCCCCAGCTACCTGAGGCTGAAAAAGAGCTGGAAAAAATGACCTATGAAACTGCCAAGAGTATCTATGGTGATCCTTTACCTGAAATTGTAAAGGGCCGTTTAGAAAGAGAGTTAAAGGCGATTATTGGCCACGGATATGCATCTTTGTATCTAATCGCCCATAAGTTAGTTAAAAAGTCGTTGGATGACGATTACTTGGTCGGATCGCGTGGTTCTGTGGGGTCCTCCTTAGTTGCCACCATGTGCGGTATTACAGAGGTGAATCCACTACCGCCACATTATGTCTGTCCCAAATGTTATTGGAACCAGTTCTTCATCGAGGGTGAGGTTGGTTCAGGGGTTGATCTTCCGAAGAAAGATTGTCCAGAATGTGGGACTTCGCTAAAGAGGATGGGTTTTGAGATACCTTTTGAAGTGTTCATGGGTTTCCATGGTGAGAAGGTTCCAGATATTGACTTGAACTTTAGTGGTGAATACCAAGCTCAGATCCATAGTTATACTGAAGAACTGTTCGGTTCTGAACAGGTTTTCCGGGCAGGAACCATCGGTACCTTAGCGGAGAAAACAGCTTATGGGTTTATTATGAAGTACTTGGAGCAAGTAAACCAAACAAAACGGAATGCGGAAGTGAACAGGTTAGTTTCCAAGCTTGCTGGGGTCAGACGCACAACCGGACAACACCCAGGAGGAATGGTTGTTGTTCCTCCTGATATGGAGATTTATGATTTTACCCCCATTCAATATCCTGCCAATGATGCGACTAGCGGCACGATAACAACTCATTTTGAGTATCATGCCATCGATGACTGTTTGGTCAAGTTAGATATTCTTGGGCATGATGATCCAACCATGCTAAGGATGTTGGAGGATATGACCGGGGTTTCTGTTTTAGAAATTCCCCTGGATGATGAGAAGACAATGTCACTATTTTCTTCACTGGATAGTCTCGGTGTAACTGAAGAGCAAATTGGTACACCAGTAGGCACTTTAGGGGTTCCAGAGTTTGGTACCCGCTTTGTACGCCAGATGTTGATAGACACATCGCCCAAGACATTCAGCGATTTGGTAAGAATTAGTGGCCTATCGCACGGAACCAATGTATGGACCAATAACGCAGAGGAACTAATCAGATCTGGTGTAACAGATTTGAGTAATGTCATTGCTACTAGGGATGACATTATGTCCTATCTGATGTTGAGAGGTCTTGATGCTGGAGATGCTTTTAGGATTATGGAACAAGTTCGTAAAGGTCGAGGTCTCACGGAAGAGGATGTGGCTTTGCTGCAAAAATTCCAGATCCCTCAGTGGTATATTGATTCCTGCAATAAGATCAGTTACATGTTTCCCAAGGCTCATGCGGTGGCTTACGTAACTATGGCGTTTCGGATTGCCTATTTTAAGGTGCACCATCCCCTAGCTTTTTACGCGGCTTTGTTTTCGCTCAGGGCAGGGGAGTTTGACGCTCAACTAATCGTTAGGGGGGAAGCGGCGGTTAGGGCAGAATTGGAAAGTATTATCGCCAAGGGTTTTGATGCCACCCCAAAAGAGAGAAACATGGTAACGCAACTAGAAATAGTATTGGAAGCAATGGCTCGAGGTGTTTCTTTCTTACCAGTAGATCTGTACAAATCCTCTGCTCAGCGATTCTTGATTGAGGACGGTCAGTTGAGGCCACCCTTTGCATCGCTGGATGGCGTAGGAGTGAATGCTGCAGCGGGTATTGTCAAGGCAAGGGAAGAAGGGGAGTTTATTTCCATCGAAGATTTGCGGTCACGTTCAGGCATTACGAAGACAGTGGTAGAAACTTTGCGGCTCCATGGGTGTCTTGAAGGTCTGCCAGAAACGAACCAATTGACACTTTTTTAGTGTCTGTGGTATAATATACCTACGTTGAATGATGAGTTGCCGGGAGAGTGGGGTTTTTGCCCACTCTTTTGACGTATGCGAGGAGAAACAGGGCATAATTTTCTTATGAAGGGGGCGATATGACCAGTGAGAGGGTTAAATATCGTAGAATTGGTTACAGACTGGACCGAAGAAATCATTCAAGATAGCGACCTAGAATTGGTAGACGTGGAGTATATTAAGGAGCATACCGGATGGGTGCTGAGGGTGTTCTTGGATAAGCCTGATGGTATTGATCTGGAGGATTGTCGGATAGTCAGTGAGAGTCTAGACAAAAAGCTGGATGAAGCGGATCCCATTCCTGGACCCTACTCCCTAGAGGTGTCATCTCCCGGGTTGGAGCGACCCTTAAAAAAAGCCGCCGATTATGAGAGATTTGCCGGAAGAAAGGCTAAGCTTCGGACTTACAGTGCCGTCCATGGTCGTAAGAGCTTTGAAGGTGTCTTAGAGGGACTTCAGGGAGATGTTGTTTTACTAAAATGGGAAGGGGAGACCATAGAGATTCCCCTAGAGCTGATTGCTAAAGCCAATTTGGCTTTGGAGCTCTAATACGGGAGGACAAATAGAAATGAACTTGGAGTTAATTGGTGCTTTAACAGAATTAGAGAAGGAGCGGGGGATTTCCAAGGAGCTCCTTTTAGAAGCCATTGAGACAGCGATTATTTCTGCCTATAAGAAAAACTACGGGGCTAGCTCTTCCTCGAGTGTTCGTGTAGAAATGAATCAGAATACAGGGGAGATACACGTCTTTTCCCGTAGAGTGGTAGTTACAGAGGTACAGGACGATACAGTAGAAATTTCTTTGGACGAAGCCAAGGAACTGGATGCCAACTATGAGTTGGGCGACATCGTGGAAAACGAAGTCACTCCAGCAGATTTTGGAAGAATCGCAGCCCAAACTGCCAAACAGGTAGTTATCCAGAAAATTCGTGAAGCGGAACGTTCAATCGTCTATGATGTTTACTCTAACCGCGAGGGCGATGTGGTTACCGGCACAGTACAGCGTTCGGATCACAGGCAAGTCATCGTGGATCTGGGTGATGTGGAAGCAGTATTACCCATTAGTGAGCAAATTCCCGGCGAGATGTATAACCCTCACATGAAGTTTCGCTTTTACATTAACGAAGTTCGCCAGAGTACGAAAGGCCCACAAGTGTTCCTTTCTAGAACCCATCCTGGACTTTTGAGAGCGCTGTTTGAGTTTGAAGTGCCTGAAATCCAGAATGGTGAAGTTGAGATTAAGTCTGTAGCGCGAGAAGCAGGAAATCGTTCTAAGATTGCTGTCTACAGCCGTGATCCCAATATTGACCCTGTTGGAGCTTGTGTTGGAGCGCGGGGAACCAGGGTTCAAGCGGTTGTATCCGAGTTGGGCAATGAAAGGATAGACATTGTCAAATGGGAAAGTGATCTGAAGGAGTTTATCAAAAATTCCCTCAGTCCAGCTAAGGTCCTCTATGTGATTGTTGATGAAGCAGGGAAGGTAGCTCATACGGTGGTACCTAACGATCAATTGTCCCTGGCTATCGGCAAGGAAGGGCAAAATGCCCGTTTGGCAGCTCGTTTAACCGGTTGGCGCATTGACATTAAGAGTGAAGAGCAGGCACTTGAGATTGGACTTGAGGAGCCTGTTGAAGAGCTAATTGAAGAATTCATTGAAGATCCCATTGAGGATACGCCTGAAGTATCAACTGAGGTTCAAGCAGAAACGGAACTTGAAGAGGTTGAAGCTGAAGAGACTGAGGTTGAACAGGAGGCCGAGCCCGAAGCTGAACAGCCTGAGGTTAAAGAGCCTGAACCTGTCGTGGTTCCGGAAATAAGTGTGGAAGATCTGGCCGGCCTGACCAACATCACTAAACGAAAGAGTTGGCAAGAGCGTTTTGGTTCGATTGGTCTCGAGTCTGATTCGTCTACCAGTTCGGAAAAGCAGGAGACTGAGAAGAGTAAAAAGAAGAAAGAGAAAGTAATCACGGATTTGTCCCAATTGGATTCCATCGACTTTAATTTTGATGAATAGAAGTAGGTGGTAGAATATGCGTAAGAAGCACGTGCCAATGCGGACTTGTGTAGGTTGTCGAACCGCGGCTCCAAAGCGCGACTTAATTCGGGTGGTTAGGAGCCCTGAGGGTGAAGTAAATTTGGATCTGACCGGAAAACGTCCAGGGCGCGGTGTTTATATTTGTTCCAGAGAAGAATGTTTAGATCAGGCAATTAAGACACGCCAGTTAGAACGGGCCCTCCAGACAACCATTGACGAACAGGTTGTGAGTGCATTGAAGAAGGTGCTGCTCGATGAGCAATCAAGTCAACAAGGTTTATAGTTATTTAGGTTTGGCCACCCGAGCAGGGCAAGTTGTGTCTGGAGAAGAAGCGGTACTAGGGGCGGTTCGACGAGGCAAAGTGGTTTTACTAATCATCTCAGAGGACGCCTCGGCAAACACACACCGCAAGTTTCGCGCATTGGCTCAGAATAATAATGTTAAAGTCATTGTTTACGGTGAAAAAAACTTGATTGGTCAAGCCATGGGTAAATCACCAAGAGCGGTTGTGGGGATCGCAGACCCCAATTTTGCCAACGTGATTCAAGAGAGTGTAGGGAGTCAGTGCGGGGAGAATAATTAGGAGTGATGCTGATGAAGAGGAAAATGAGAATCTACGAGTTGGCAAAGGAACTCGATTTAGAGAGCAAAGTATTGGTTGAGTTTCTTCATGACTTGGGTGCAGAAGTGTCCAATCACATGAGTTCTATTGAGAATGATATTGCGGATATGCTTCGTGAGCACTTTGCGCCAGAAGAGGATGTTCAACTGGTTGAGAAATTGGTTGAGGATGATACTGTCCGTTTGGTAAAGAAGAAGCGACGTTCGTTGAAGGAAGAGGATGACAAGGAAGACTTGGCGCTGAAAGCTCGCGGCAAGAAGAAGGGTGGATCTAAGAATTCTCAAACGTCGTCTAGAAATTCTGCGCGACCACAGGAACCTAAGACCATTACCTTGGGCGAGTCTGTCTCTGTAAATGAGCTTGCATCAAAACTAGAAGTAGCTGGAACAGAAGTCATTAAGCAGTTAATGAAAATCGGAATCATGGCTTCGCTCAGTCAGAGCGTTGATTTTGATATTGCTAGTATTATAGCTGCAGAATATGGCGTGGAAGTTAAGCCTGAACAGGATTTAGCGGAAGAGATTTTCTCTTTATCTTGTGAAGATCCTGAACATCAGGTAACGAGACCACCTGTGGTAACCATTATGGGTCACGTTGACCATGGTAAGACAACCCTTTTGGACTCCATTCGTAAAACAAAGGTGACTGCAACTGAAGCTGGTGGCATTACTCAACACATCGGTGCTTACCAGATTGATTATAATGGAAAGTTAATCACCTTCTTGGATACTCCTGGTCACGAAGCCTTTACAGCTATTCGTGCCAGAGGTGCTAGAGTTACTGACGTAGCAATTTTGGTAGTGGCAGCTAACGATGGTGTTATGCCTCAGACAGTAGAGGCAATCAACCATGCTAAAGCGGCCAATGTACCCATTATTGTTGCCATCAACAAGACTGATCTACAGGCAGCTAATCCAGATCGAGTGAAACAGGAACTGACTGAACATGGGTTGGTAGTTGAAGAATGGGGAGGCGACACCATTGCAGTGAACGTCTCTGCATTACATGGGGATGGAATTGACGAGCTACTTGAGATGATTCTACTTGTGGCTGAGGTTGAGGATTATAAGGCGAACCCCGATTGTCCTGCAAGGGGAACCGTTATTGATGCCAAGTTGGATAAGGGGCGGGGACCAGTTGCTACCGTTCTCATTTCTCAGGGAACACTGAGGGTTGGGGATTCATTTGCGGTTGGAAATTATTGTGGTAAAGTGAGAGCTTTAATCAATGATCAAGGGGAGAACATTAAAGAGGCAGGACCCTCAGCACCCGTTGAAGTCTTGGGAATTACGGATGTTCCTCAAGCTGGAGACCAGTTCGTAGTAGTTAAAGACGAACAGACGGCGAGACAGGTTGCAGCGATACAACAAGAAAAACAGCGCGATCGGGATCTCAGCAGGTTCAGCAGGGTCACCCTTGACGATCTTTACCAGCAGATTCAAGAAGGCGAAGTAAAGGAACTTAACCTGGTGATTAAAGCAGACGTTCAAGGATCAGCGGAGGCAGTCCGTGCTTCTCTAGAAAAGCTGTCTACTGATGAAGTTCGCGTCAACGTTATTCACCAAGGAGTTGGGGCGGTTTCTGAATCAGACGTTCTGTTGGCATCGGCATCCAATGCTGTTATTATTGGCTTTAACGTCAGACCCGAGCCTAATGCTCGCAAAGCTGCAGAGCGTGATGGGGTCGACATCCGAGTATATCGAATCATCTACAACTTACTAGATGAAGTGAAAGCGGCCATGGCCGGTTTGCTTGATCCTGAGTTTAAGGAACAAGTTCTAGGTAGAGCCGAAGTGCGTCAGCCATTTAAAGTACCCGGTGGTGTTATTGCTGGTTGTTATGTGCTTGAAGGAAAAATCACTCGTTCTGCTGAGGTACGGGTTTTACGGGATAATGTGATTATCCATGAAGGTAAAATCTCGTCACTTAGACGCTTCAAGGATGACGTTAGGGAAGTAGCCCATGGTTACGAATGCGGTATTGGTGTAGATCGTTTCAACGACATCAAAGAAGGTGACGTACTTGAAGCGTTCGTGATGGTGAAGGTGGAACGGACGTTGTAGGATGGTGACAGAAAATGGCAGATAGGTACGGAAGAATAGCAGGGGAGATTAAGCGTGAGGTTAGTAGTATTATCCTGACCGAAGTGAAAGATCCCCGCTTAGGAATGCTTAGTATCACTGATGTGGAAGTCTCGAGGGATCTGTCTTGGGCTAAGGTTTATTTTAGTATGTTGGGTTCTGACGAAGAAAGAGCACGAACTATTGAAGGTTTGGATCGGGCCAAAGGATTTGTCCGGTCTGAACTTGGGAAAAGGCTGAGGTTAAGACATATCCCAGAGTTGATTTTTTTGTTTGACCCTTCCCTGGAACAGGGGGCAAAGATGGACGCTTTGCTAAAAACTCTAGAGATACCGAAGGATGCTGAAAAGACCGATGAATAGCCTTCAGGATGTAGTTCGGCTTTTGCTCGAACTTGATGACTTTATTGTTGTGGGCCATGAGGGTCCTGATCAGGACAGTTTAGGGTCAATGCTTGGTTTGTATTTCGGACTCACTAAGCTCGGCAAACGGTGCCGAGTGGTGAGTGCTGATCCACTCCCAGCCTATTTGAGCTGGCCAGGTCTTGAGGTGATCGAATATATCCCCCAAGACTTCACTCCAGGCGATAGCTGTGTGATCGTAGTCGACTGCGAGCCACAACGTACTGGAGGTATCAGTGACGGTGTTCAAAAGGCTAAGTGTCTGGTGAACATTGATCACCACCAGCGAGGCAGGGGACTAGGTGATGTGGTGTATGTGGAACCTAGAGAAGCTGCTACAAGCATCATTGTGTATCGTATCCTAGTTGCTTTGGATATTCCATTTGATCAGAAGATTGCTACAGTACTCTACGGAGGAATAGTGGGCGACACTGGTGGATTTCGCCACGCCAATACTGATGGTGAAGTGATGCGAATTGCCGGTGAACTCTTGCAGTATGGGGTGGATCCAGCCACTGTAGCTCGGGAAATCTTTTCCATGCAGACCTTAGGTTTCTTAAGACTGCTCGGTTTCGCGCTAACGAAATTACAGACTGCGGAAAATGGGAAGATAGCTTGGATTGCGGTAGGTTATGACGATTTCTTGCGGTTCGATGTTGATCCGAAATACACGGATCATTTAGTTAGTTTCGTGCGTATGCTCGACACATGCGAAATCGCCATGATTCTGCGGGAAGTAAGCCCAGGCGAAGTCAGACTCGGACTCAGGGCAAACCAGGTGGATGTTGGAGCTTTAGCACGCCACTTTGGTGGCGGTGGACATAAGTTGGCTTCAGGTGCTACCTTGTGGGGTGACTTGGAGCAGTTGACGCAAAGAGTGGTCCAGACTGCTCAGCACTATCTTGTGACAGGTGAGATCCATGGACGGGATAATTAATGTTCTGAAGCCTCCCGGTATTAGCTCACACCAAGTTGTGAGCTTCATGCGCAAGCAGCTGCAAACTAAGAAGATCGGTCACGCAGGCACTTTGGATCCAGGAGCTAGCGGTGTTTTGCCGCTTCTAGTTGGTCAAGCCACTAAACTGTCTAACTATCTCATGGAGCAAACCAAGACCTACGTGACAGAGCTAACCTTGGGGTTCTCCACCACAAGCCAGGATGCAAGTGGCGATACGGTAGATTTAAACACGGATTTTTCAGTTACCCCGCGAGAGTTAGCAGAAGCGCTGGCATCGTTTCAAGGTACAATCTGGCAGACCCCACCAATGGCATCCGCCGTTAAGGTAGGGGGCAAAAAGCTTTATGAACTTGATCGCCAGGGTATCTCCATTCCCCGTGAACCCAGACAAGTACAAGTGTATTCCATAAACATTATGGCAATTTGGCATGAACAAGAGGACGATCTGGGGTTTGGCACGAGGGTCCTTCTGCGCATTGTCTGTTCCAAAGGCACCTATGTGCGTACCATTTGCCATGATCTCGGGGAGAAGCTTGGAGTGCATGCCCACATGTCTTTCTTGGCACGAGTTGCTAGCGGTCCTTTCCACAGTACTGATGCTTACACTTTAGAAGAGATTTCTGCATTTGTGGAGCAGGGTGATTATAGTTTCCTTCTTTCTTTGGAAGCGGGATTACCGGATTGGGTTAAAGTGAAGGTTAATCCTCTTGTGGAGGAACGGATCAAACACGGAAATTTCGTGTTACCCGAGCATTTAATTGATGTTCCGACCACGTTAACAGTTGGAGATGACGTAGTACTGTTAAGCGTCGATGGTGATGTTTTAGCACTAGCTGAGGTTAGGAAGACAGATCAACTTATTTGCCAACCCGTTCGAGTATTGATGAGATAGGTGCAAGAGATGGAAATTAAATGGATTAATAAATGCAATTCTAACACTCGAAGTGTAGCGCTGGGTACTTTTGATGGTGTCCATTTGGGTCACCAGAGACTGCTGGAAATGGCTGTTTTGAAAAAACCGGCAGGTGGTTCCAGTTGTGTCTTTACTTTTGATGTTCCCCCCGAGCAGTACTTTCGTGGTCAATTTCGTTTACTGAGTTCCTTTGAACGAAAGGTTCAGTTACTTCAAGGTTACGGTATTGACGAAGTGGCGTGGATGCCCTTTGGACCCGATATTGCCAGTTTAGATGCCCATGAGTTTGTTCGTCGAATCTTAGTTGAAGGACTGAGAGCGGAGCACGTGGTTTGTGGCTTCGACTATCACTTTGGTAATAAACGTTCAGGTAATGTGCATTACCTGAAGGAACAGGGTGAACGTTATGGCTTTGAAGTTACAGTAGTGCCGTCAGTACAGGGCGATCAGGGACAAGTTATTAGCAGCACACTGATTCGGGGTCTTATTAGTGAAGGTGACTTAACCCAGGTTGTGGAGTTTTTGGGCTATTATCCTTCTTACGCAGGGATAGTGGTTCGTGGGCAAGGCCGGGGAAGACAGCTTGGTTTTCCCACCGCGAACTTGCATATTCAGCCTGACCTTGTTTTGCCATGCGAAGGAGTGTATCTGACTTGGTGCATTTTGGCTGATGGACGTGGAGTTCCGGCAGTCACCTCTATAGGGCGCAATCCAACTTTTGAAGGAAGTGTGCAAACAGTGGAGGCGTTCATTCTCGATTTTGATGCTGATCTCTATGGACAGAAGTTGGAAATTCAGTTTTTGCAGAGAATGCGAGACATGGTTCGCTACAATTCTGAGCAGGCTTTAATAGATCAAATAGAAACGGATGTAAACAATGCGAGGCGATTGTTATCTCAATTTCGTTTACAAGATGCGAGAGTTGTGCTAAAATAGCATTGTGCCTAAGGCACGAACCCTTTACTAGGAATAACGTATCTCCGGCGTTGTTCTTGGGAAGTGGTACTTATCAAATTTGGAGGTGTTGTTTTGATTTCACAAGAGGCGAAAGCAGAAATCATTGAGAAGTTTAGTCGGCATGAAGGAGATACGGGTTCCCCAGAGGTTCAGATAGCCATCTTGACCAGAAGAATTCAGGAGCTTACTGAGCATCTTAAAGTACACAAGAATGACCATCATTCGAGGAGAGGCCTCTATAAGATGATCGGACAGAGACGTGGTCTTTTAAACTACCTGATGAAGAAAGACATTGAACGTTACCGCAGTCTTATTGAGGAGTTAGGTTTGCGTCGATAGAAACGAGCGGGTAACTCACCCGCTCTTTTTTTACATTGCTGGCTATACTAAGTGTAGTGTAGCTGATCACAATTTAAATGGAGGTTAAAATATGCGAACCGAGTTTCGTTTAGAACTGGGGGGACGACCCTTAGTTCTCGAATTTGGTGGTTTGGCAAAGCAGGCCAATGGTTCTGTCCTAGTTCGCTACGGAGAAACAGTTGTGCTGGCTACCGCCACCATGAGTAAAGAGCCAAGAGCGGGTATCGATTTTTTCCCGTTACTGGTTGATTATGAAGAGCGTATGTATGCTGTTGGAAAGATTCCAGGTGGTTGGGGACGTAGGGAAGGTCGCCCAAGTGAAGAAGCGATTCTTTCCGCCAGAATGATTGACAGGCCACTAAGGCCCTTGTTCCCAGAAGGTTTCCGTAATGATGTGCAGATCGTTGCGTCAGTCCTTTCCGTGGACAAAAACAACTCCCCAACTGTGGCAGCGCTAATCGGTGCCAGTGCAGCTTTGCATGTTTCGAACATTCCCTTTGCTGGCCCGGTAGCAGGAGTGAAAGTGGGCTTGGTAGATGGCGAGTTTATCCTGAATCCCACCTTGGCGGAGCAAGCTGATTCTCAGCTAGATCTCACTGTGGCAGGTACGAAAGATGCAGTAATGATGGTTGAGGCTGCAGCCAACGAAGTTCCAGAAAAGGTTGTGTTAGAGGCTCTAGACTTCGGTCACAAGGCAATCAAAGAGTTATGCGAGCTTCAGGAGCAAATTCGTGGACAGATTGGCAAGGAAAAAATGGAAGTCACCATATTCCAGCCCGAGTCAGAACTGGATCAATGGGTTCGGGAGCGGATCAATAGCGACTTAACGGCAGCCCTTTTGACTAGTGAGAAGTTAGAGCGGGAGCGCCTCATTGATGAAGTTCAAGCGGGCGTGCACGAAGCTTATCTTGAAGTTTATGGTGAAGAGCAGTATGAGGAACAGAGCAAGTCTATTGATCTGATCTTTGATACTGTATTGAAAGAAGAAGTGCGCCGTTCCATTACCAAAGACAAGGTCAGACCTGATGGACGCAAACCAAATGAAATCCGTCCAATTAGCTGTGAAGTAGGTCTTTTGCCACGCGTTCACGGAAGTGGTCTCTTTACTAGGGGACAGACCCAAGTATTGACCGCACTTACTCTAGGTTTGAAATCTGATGAACAGCTACTGGATAACCTAACTGACGAAGAGAGCAAACGCTACATACACCATTACAACTTCCCTGCCTTCAGCGTAGGTGAGGTACGTCCAGTACGCGGTCCTGGCCGCCGGGAAATCGGTCATGGTGCCTTGGCTGAACGTGCCCTTTTACCGGTCATCCCTAAGGAAGACGAGTTTCCCTATACTTTGCGCTTGGTTTCTGAGGTTTTGGAATCGAATGGTTCTTCCTCCATGGCCAGTATTTGCGGTAGCACCTTGTCCCTGATGGATGCAGGTGTTCCCATTAAGCGTCCGGTTGCCGGAATTGCCATGGGGTTGATGATGTTGGGTGAAGATTTTACCATTCTGACAGATATTCAAGGCTTGGAAGACGCACTGGGCGATATGGACTTCAAGGTAGCAGGTACCACTGAAGGAATTACTGCTCTGCAAATGGACATCAAAATTGGCGGCGTAACCCAAGAGATCATGTCCGAAGCTTTAGAGCAGGCACGTCAGGGACGTCTGTTTATCCTCGAAAAGATGGCTGAGGCTATTGCTAAGCCACGGGAAGAACTATCGCGCTATGCTCCAAGAATCATTACAATGGAAATCCCTGTTGATAAGATTCGCGACGTGATTGGACCAGGTGGAAAGATTATTCGCGATATTATTGCCAAAACGGGCGTTTCGATCGATATAGAAGATGATGGACGCGTCTACATCGCCTCAACCGATGGTGAAGGCGGAGTCAAGGCACAACAATTAGTTGAGCGTTATGTGAAAGATGTTGAAGTCGGGGAAACCTATCTCGGAGTCGTGAAACGGATCATGAACTTCGGAGCTTTTGTCGAAATCCTCCCCGGAAAAGAAGGTTTGGTTCACATTTCACAACTAGAACACCGTCGAGTGAACAAAGTCGAAGATGTGGTGAACATCGGTGATGAAGTTCTAGTCAAGGTTATGGAGATCGACCGCCAAGGAAGAATTAATCTTTCCAGAAAAGAAGCCCTCCCTAAGGAGGAGGAATTCGAAGCATAGCCTAGAAATGACTTAATAGTAAGGTAATAAAGCAGGTCTAAATTACAACCTGCTTTTTTCATTTTGTTAACATGGAGAGGAGTATGTCCATGGCGATTCTCGCTATTTATCCCTACGCTAAGACTCTTCATGTGGCGGTTGGGCATAAGACGTTATCTCAGACAGCCACATTTCCCCTAACAAATGACTATAACTACACCATCTCTGAAGAAATCCTACCATGGCTAAAGACGGTCAACGTGAGTGGTAAAGACCTTCAGTTTATCGTCACCTCAGGTCAATTGTCTGATCAATGTCTCCCCAGTGGCATTTATCTTCTTGACGAATCATTAAGTTTTAAGGGCAGAACAGAGGGTTTACACATCTCTAGCTTATTGGCAGATCTGTTTAACCTTTCTGTGTACGTAATTGATCCAACAAGTCAACTAGAGTGCAATCCTCACGCCTTTGTAACAGGCACGCCTGACGTTCTTCGTACTTGTTCTGCAGACAACTTCGTTTTCAAGTACCTTGTCCGTGAAGAAGCTAGAAGACGGAATCTAGAGCAAAATGACTCCAATTACATTGTCTGTTACCTTGGCGAAGAACAGCAGATGGGGGCCTTAGTAGGTACCCAGGTGGTTGACTCGCTAACAAGTGCAGACGAGGGACCCTTTGGATTGACCCAGAGTGGCAGTTTACCCTTTGACAGCGTGCTTGACCTCTGTACTTTAACTGGAAAGCGCGAACAAGCTTTGGAGGTTCTTAACGAAGAGGGGGGGCTGAGAGGTTATTTGGGTCTGAATGATCTGCAGGAGTTATTCGTTTTGGATAGTGACCATGCGATGCTGATCAGGGATGCTCTGACCTATCAGATTAGCAAAGAGATCGGAGCACTTGCCACTGTCCTCCAAGGAAAGGTACAGGCCCTGATCCTTGCAGGCGAACTAGTTAACTCAGACTTTATAGTCCAGTCAATTACCGAGCGTTGTGGATTTGTGGCCCCAGTCTCTATCTACGCTGGTAATCAGATCTTACCTGCCCTATTAGCTGGTGCGGAGCGGATCATAGCGCAGGAACCCATTCTGAATGTGAGTTAAAGGAGTGTTGCATATGGGTTTTACCAGACTCAAGTCCAATTTACAAGGTAGTAGTAAGAAAAGATTGGTAGTAGCATGGGGTTTAGATGGGGGAGTATTGCACGCCTCCAAAATGGCAATGGATGAAGGGTTTGTGGCCGAAGTGATAGTTACTGGTCCGCCTGAAGAAATAGAAGCTGTGGCTAAAGAGGCGCGAGTGGATCTGCAAGGGTTTTCGCTACACCCTGCATCTAGTCCTCAGGAAGGTGCAGCTCAGGCTGTTAGATTAATTCGGGATGGTCAGGGTGATCTACTGATGAAAGGCCATCTCAATACCAGTGTGATTTTGCGCGAAGTCCTGAACAAAGAAAGAGGGATTCGGGCCAAAGCCCTGCTGAGCCATGTTGCTATTATCGAACTACCGGATCACAGGTTAGTCCTTTTAACGGATGCTGCCATGAACATTAAACCTGATTTAGCCCAAAAGGCCCAGATTTTGGATAATGCGGTTGATTTCGCTTGGTCTATCGGTTTAGAGAATCCCAAGGTCGCGGTGTTGGCGTCTGTTGAGACCGTTAACCCCCAGATGCAGGACACCATGGATGCAGCTGCGTTGACTGTGATGGGACGGCGGGGACAGTTTTCCAAGGCCGCCACTGTGGACGGTCCTTTAGCATTTGATAACGCCTATTCTAAAGACGCTGCCGTGCAAAAAGGCATTGAAAGTGAAGTGGCCGGTTGCGCAGATATTTTTATGGTACAAGAACTCACCGCTGGTAATATCTTGTACAAAGCCTTTGGTTATGTTGGTGGATTTCCCATGGCAGGGCTAATTGTTGGCGCAACATGTCCCATTGTGTTAACCTCCAGGGCCGATAGCGCAGAAAGCAAGCTGAATGCCATCGCGGTGGCATGTCTAGCTCTGAATGGGAAATAGGGGGAAAGAGAAGTGGACCAGATTATTTTGGTGATCAATCCCGGTTCAACCAGTACTAAACTTGCGGTGTACAGAAACGATACCCAAACTCATACCGCTAGTTTACATCATTCCAGTGCTGAGCTGGCCGGCTTTTCCGATATAGTGGAGCAAAAGAGTTTTCGAGAAGAGTTAATCATAGAGTGGCTCAAGAAGGAGGGCATTCCTCTAGGTAGCTTAACAGCCATAGTGGCCAGGGGAGGTCTTTTGGCACCCATTCCAGGGGGAACATATAACATTAGTTCCACCATGGTGGAACACATGGCGTCGGGACGCTATGGAAAACATGCTTCAAATCTTGCTGGACTGATTGCATATAAATTAAGTCAGCGTTTGCAGATTCCATCATTTATCGTAGACCCTGTGGTGGTAGACGAGCTGGAACCTGTGGCTCGGATTAGCGGTAATCCACAATGCGAGCGTATATCCATTTTCCACGCCCTTAACCAAAAGGCAAATGCCAAAAAGTACGCGCTTCAACTGGGCAAACCCTATGAAGAGCTTAACCTCATCGTGGCCCATCTAGGGGGTGGTATTTCCGTTGGAGCCCATCAACAGGGGAGAGTAGTAGATGTAAACAATGCTCTTTCAGGGGAGGGTCCTTTTTCTCCTGAGCGAGTTGGCTCGCTACCAACCCAGGGCTTAGTTGATTACTTTTTTGATCATAGTTTTACTAAGGCAGAGTTGATGAAGAAGTTCGTGGGAGGATCCGGTTTGGTGGCCCATCTTGGAACCAATGACAGTCGGGAGATTGTCGCACGTATGCATGATGGAGATGAAGTGGCCCAGTTCTACTTTCAAACCATGTGTTATCAAATTTCCAAAGAAATTGGTAGGATTAGTACTGTTCTTTGCGGTAAAGTTGACCAAATTATCCTAACTGGTGGCCTCGCTTACTCAATCGAGTTGGTTGAGGAAGTACGCAAGAGGGTAGATTTTATCGCACCTGTTAGTGTACTACCAGGAGAAAATGAATTAGAAGCACTCGCTTTTGGTGCGCTAAGGGTGTTAACAGGTGTTGAGAAAGCGCAAGTCTACTAAGCATAGTTTTTGAGGGGGGAGGTGTGAACCTATGAGAGGTCAAGTTCTCGTCAACGAAGAGCGTTGCAAGGCGTGTAGTTTATGTATCACTGCATGTCCCCACGGCGTTCTGCAGCTTTCTACAAAGATTAACTCGAAGGGTTACCATCCTGTGGAGGTGTATCAACCAGATAAGTGTACCGGATGTACCCTTTGCGGTGTTATTTGCCCTGATCTGGTGTTAACTATAAAACGCGAAAGTCCGGAAAGGAAGTGATCCTGTGGCGAAAAGGTTAATGAAAGGGAATGAAGCACTGGCTGAAGCTGCCATTAGAGCAGGCTGTAAAGCCTTTTTTGGTTATCCCATTACACCGCAAAATGAGATTCCAGCCTATATGGCGGATCAGTTGCCTGTCCGTGGCGGTGTTTACTTACAGGCAGAAAGTGAAGTCTCTGCCATCAACATGGTTTATGGGGCAGCTGGAGCGGGAGTTCGAGTAATGACTTCATCATCTAGTCCTGGTATTAGTCTAAAACAGGAAGGTATTTCTTATATAGCCGCTGGTGAGTTGCCTTGTGTCATAGTGAATGTGGTCCGTTGTGGACCAGGCCTTGGAGGTATTCAACCAGCACAGGGCGATTACTTCCAAGCTGTTAAGGGCGGAGGACATGGAGATTATCAGTTGATTGTCCTAGCTCCAGGAAGCGTACAGGAAATGGCGGACTTAACCACTTTAGGTTTTGATCTTGCTGACAAATGGCGTAATCCTGTCATGATTCTTAGTGATGGTATTCTAGGTCAAATGATGGAGCCCGTTGTTTTTGAAGAAAGTCAAGCAATCCTAAGTGTTGAAAAAGAGTGGGCAACAACCGGTGCTGTAAATCGGAAGCCCAATGTGGTTAATACTTTGGACATCATTCCCGAATCCTTCGAGCAAAAGTTATTGAAATTGATGGCTAAATATGAACGGATTAAGGATGAGGAAGTTCGTTGGGAAGAAGTGGGAACTGAAGATGCTGAGTTGATTCTCGTTGGCTACGGAACGTCAGCCCGGGTAGCTCGCTCGGCTATGGATCTGGCCCGTAAAGAGGGGCTAAAGGTGGGATTATTTAGGCCGATAACTCTATTCCCCTTCCCTGAAAGGCAGCTTAGGGCACTGGCCAAGCCGGAGAGAAAATTCTTGGCGGTGGAAATGAGTGCAGGCCAGATGATTGAAGATGTTCGTTTGGCGGTCAATGGGCAAAGCCCAGTGCATCTGAGCAACCGCCTAGGTGGCATGGTACCAACTCCAGAAGACGTTTTAGCTAAGATGCGTGAAATACTTGAAGGGAGGGGCAACTAGTGAAAACGGTTTTTCAAAAACCAGAAGCGTTGACAGATGTGCAGATGCACTATTGTCCTGGTTGTACCCATGGAATTATTCACCGACTTGTTGGCGAAGCCATTGATAGTCTGGGAATTCGTGAACAGACCATAGGCGTAGCAAGTGTGGGTTGTTCTGTTTTTGCCTATGATTATTTCAATTGTGATATGCAGCAAGCAGCCCATGGTCGGGCACCAGCAGTTGCCACAGGAATTAAGAGGGTGCTACCAGATCAAATTGTCTTCACCTATCAAGGCGATGGTGATTTGGCATCAATTGGCATGGCTGAAATCGTGCATGCAGCGGCACGGGGGGAGAATATTACAGTCGTGTTTGTCAATAATGCCATCTATGGTATGACTAGTGGACAAATGGCTCCCACCTCGCTGATTGGTCAAGTAACCGCCACATCGCCTCGGGGCAGAACCGTTGAAGAAATGGGTTATCCAATCAAGGTCTGTGAGCTCCTTGCGACGTTAGAAGGGCCCTCATATTTGGCCAGAGTTTCGAGCCACAACACCCGACACATACTCCAGGCAGGCAAAGCGATCAAAAAAGCGTTTGAGATGCAACAGCAGAAGAAAGGTTTTGCCTTAGTAGAAGTGCTGTCCACCTGTTCAGTTAACTGGGGTATGACTCCGAGTGACAGTATGAAGTGGTTGGAAGAGAACATGATTCCCTACTATCCTTTGGGTGTCTTCAGAGATATCACTGCCAAGGAGGGTGAATGAAATGGCTGATATCATTATTGCGGGCTTTGGAGGTCAAGGTGTCTTGGTGTTAGGTCAAATGATTACCTACGCCGGGATGATCGAAGATAAGGCTGTATCATGGTTCCCCTCTTATGGTCCTGAGCAGCGTGGGGGAACCTGCAACTGTTCAGTAGTAGTAGCCGAGAAGGAAATAGGCTCTCCTTTAGTTACTGTACCAACCGCGGCCATTGTGATGAATGGACCTTCCTTTGATCGCTTTGAACCACGGGTAGGAAAAGATGGGCTACTGATCTATAATTCTTCGTTAATCCAACAAAAATCTGCCAGGAAAGACATTAGGGTGATCGCTGTTCCAGCCAATGAGATTGCTGATGAGTTAGGTAACTCCAGAGTCGCTAACATGGTTATGCTGGGCAGTTTTATCGGTGCAACTGGCTTGGTTAAGGAAGAAAGTATTGAACAAGCCCTGAAAGAAGTTCTCTCAGAGAGACACCATAATCTTATTCCGCTAAACATGCAAGCTTTGGAGCGGGGAAGGGAATACCAATAGCAAATCCGTAAGGAGGCTTTTGGTGTGGAGTGTTCTTTACGATGGGGAATTGTTGAAGCAATAGATACCTATGATCATCGGCAGGAGCTTGAAGTTCGTCTTGGGCAACAGACTGAAAAGGCAATCAACTACCCTGAACTTTCGGGATTTTGCCAGATTGGTGATCGAGTTTTAGTTAATACCACTGCGAATAGTTTAAACCTCGGTACAGGAGGTTGGCACTACGTTCTCGCTATAGATGGGCGGGAACGTAGTCTTTCTAAACAGGGACATATTATTAAGCTTCGCTATACTCCTTTGCAAGGTCGGGTGCTGTCTGTAGAAGAGGAGGACAGCCCTTACCATGCAATCATGGCTAAGGCAGATTCGCTCGACGGTTTACCGGTGGCGGTGGGTAGCTTGCATAGTATGTTGGCACCGCTAGCTTGGACATTAAAGCGCCATCTACCTGCCAGTAGGCTGGTTTATCTAATGAGTGATGGAGCTTCTTTACCCATAGCTTTTAGCAAAGTACTAGAGTTGCTCCGACAACAAGGTTGCATCGATCTGACTATCACCTTCGGCCATGCGTTTGGAGGTGATTTGGAAGCGGTAAATATATATAGTGCACTTCTGGCAGCTAAGCATGTGGCAAAGGCGGATTTTGCCGTGGTGCTAATGGGGCCTGGTGTGGTTGGTACCAACACTACTTGGGGTACTACTGCACTTGAACAGGGTGTGTACCTCAATGCCGTAATTCAGCTAGGAGGCAGGGCAGTGGCCATCCCGCGGTTGAGCGAAAAAGATCCCAGACCGCGACACTTGGGGCTAAGTCATCATACCCAAACAGTCTTGCGCCGAGTTACGCAGGATGAGGTGGATCTCCCTCTGCCGTTACGTTTTCAGAAGTTCCCTCAGGCTAGTACACAGCTACAGGGACTAACACACAGAATATCTTGGGAGGAGACGGAGGAAGATTATGGACTACTTTTTACCGCTGACCTCCCTTTATCTACCATGGGGAGAGGTCTTAAAGATGACCCCCTGTTTTTTCATGGTATTCTGGCAACTGCAAACTTTCTTAGGCGTGCTTTCCATTGTTGAGGAGGGGAGGACTTGCCGTTAGTCTATGGTGATCTACATATTCATATTGGTAGAACAAGCAAAAATACTCCGGTTAAAATAACTGCCTCCCCTCAGCTGACGCTGTCGAACATTGTGAAGACCGCTCGAGATCAAAAAGGGCTGAGGTTAATCGGGCTTGTGGACGCTGCCTGTAGTAAGGTGTTTTTGGATTTGTTGATCCTTTACCGAGAAGGGAAACTCCTGCCCATTGAAGGCGGTGGGGTTGAACTCGACGGCCTTACGATTTTTTTCGGTAGTGAAGTTGAAATTACGCATAAGAGTGGCAAAGCAGCACATTTCCTTGCCTATTTTCCAGATTTGGCGAGTTTAGAGCAATATGCCAAGCAGCTAACATCTTGGGTGACTAATCCTGCCCTTTCCACTCAGCGAATCAAGGTGGATGCAGATTCGTGGCTAGAAACAGTGGTTGACTTGGGAGGGGTGGCCCTTGCGGCCCATGCGTTTACTCCGCATAAGGGGGTTTATGGAAGTTGTGTTCGTAGCCTGCATGAAATGTTTGAGCGGCCCCAACTAATCAAGGGATTAGAACTTGGACTGAGTGCGGATGTAAAAATGGCAGAAAAAATCTCAGACACGCATCATTATGCGTACATTGCCAACTCTGATGCACATTCGTTAGCTACTATTGGTAGGGAGTTTACTGTTTACGAATTTCACTCAATCAGTTTTAGGAACTGGTGTGATTCCCTCCAACCCCTACGCTCTGGCATAGTGGCGACCCATGGTTTGGAACCGCGGTTGGGAAAGTATTACAGGAGTTTTTGTACCAACTGTGACCGATTAGCCGTAAGTAGCCGAGCCACATTCATTTGCCCAAACTGTGGTGAGACGATGGTCGCTGGCGTTTGGGATCGCATTTTGGAAATTGCCGACTTTGCCGGAAATCCACCACAAAGACCTCCTTATCGAGCCCATGTTCCCCTCAGTATGTTGCCTGGTGTGGGTCCAAAAACATATAAACTGATGATAGAAAAACTAGGAACAGAAATTGAGATCCTGTATACTGTATCTCTAGAGGCCATTTACGATCTGGTCGGATCAAAGTTGACTAGGCAAATCGCAGATTTACGGATCGGCGCCCTACCAATAATACCTGGAGGGGGAGGAAAATATGGCCGCGTAACGAAACGGTGAGAGAGGTGAGTTAATGGGAACCAGAATTATCTTTGTACGTCATGGCGAGACTGTATGGAATCAAGAACAGCGTTATCAAGGTCAGGCTGATAGCCCGTTATCAGATCTAGGCATGGTGCAGGCTGAACAAGTGGGACGATATCTAAGCCGTGGAAAAGTAGATGCGGTGTATACCAGCGATCTTAGGCGAGCTTTACTTACTGCCCAGCAAATTGCGAAGTATCATGGCCTTGAGCCCATCGCCGATCAACGTTTGCGCGAGATGTCCTTTGGCATCTGGGAAGGTTTAACCCGCAAAGAAGTACAAGAAAAGTATCCAGATCTCTTTTATGCACGTTTTCAGGACAATCTTACTAATCGCGTTCCCGGCGGGGAACTACCTGGGGAAGTGGTTCAGCGTATGCACAGTTTCTTGGAAGAACGCATTCAAGAACATGATGGTCAAACTATAGTCTTGGTTTCCCATGGTGGTACTTTGCGAACCATTATTTCGTCCTTATTACATATGCCTTTAGAGAAGTCCTACTGTTTGCAACAGAGCAACGCAGGAGTCTCTGAATTCTTGTATAATCGCCAGGGAAGTTCATGTCCTTGGCAAGCGGTCACCATCAATAGCACGGCCCACCTTTCCTAACATATTCTCTTCAGTTGGGGCATAAAGTTAGATAATGCATGAACTGAAGAGGTGTTTCTCCATGTTTGTAGCTGGTGCGGTCTGGGAGTTGGTTTTACAGTATTTCTACCGTCATTTGCCACTCTATGTAGCTTTGACACTCTTGTTTATGACAGGTCTTGGTTTTGGTGCCCTCGCCACGCAAAAACTATCTCCTGTTCAGAAGGATGACTTGGCCAACTATCTGTCTGGGGTGTACTCGTCCTTAGCTGAGGACAATGGAGGGACCCAGGGACGGAGTGAACTGTTTTATCAGAGTTTAGTGGATAACGTGATCAAGACTGCAGGTTTGATTTTTCTTCTTGGGCTGTCTGTCATCGGAGCTCCCTTGATCCTAGCTATAGTGTTCGTCCGGGGATTTGTGTTGGGGTTTACTGTGGGGTTCCTTGTTCAAGAGACTATGGTGCAAGGATTAGTCCTTTCTACCACCTGCATTATTCCCCATAATCTGTTTATGATCCCGGCGATTCTAGTGGGAGCCGGAGGTGCCCTTTCTTTTTCTGGCAGCGCACTAAAAACCCTATTGGGAGTTTCTAGAGACGGCGTTCATGGCCAATTAGCCAGTACCGCATTTTTATCCCTTTGTAGCGGTGTCTTGTTTGTGTTGGGGGCTTTGATCGAAACCTATTTGACTCCCATCTTTGTCCAATTGGGTCGCAGTTTTTTTGCTTGAAAGGAGGTAGATCGTGTCTTCAATGAGAATTTTAGAAGAATACTCATCATTTCTTCGAATTGAAAAGGGACTCTCGGAAAATAGTGTCCAAGCATATTTAACGGATCTTCGACAATTTTGGAAGTTTATGATTAAGTCTAGTTTGCAGCTATCGGACGTTGAACAGCAACATGTGGCGCGCTACCTCTCGGAGTTAGACAAAAAATCCATCTCTCCACGTAGTAGGGCTCGGAAGGTGTCTGCCTTGCGAGGCTTTTTTGACTACTTAGTTGATGAGCAGGTCTTGGAGAATAATCCATGCGCCTATATTGAGTCCCCCAAGTTGGCTTTGAACCTACCCCATATCTTAAGCGAGAATGAGGTTATTGCGCTTTTAGAAGCGCCTCGGCTGGACAAGCCTGCTGGCTATCGCGACCGGGCCATGTTAGAGGTTTTGTATGGGTCAGGTCTCAGAGTCTCAGAATTGGTTGATCTCAATCTCGGTGACATTGATGAACTGGGATTCGTTCGCTGTTGGGGCAAGGGGAACAAAGAACGGATTATTCCTTTGGGAACGCACGCACTACAAGCGACGACCAAATACTTAAACTATGCTAGACCCCGTCTTTGTAAAAACACTAGGGAACGGGCTCTTTTTGTCAATCAGCGAGGAGAACGTTTAACCCGTCAAGGGTTTTGGAAGATTATTAAAGGCTGGGCAAAGGAAGCTGGTATTGAACAGAACATTTCGCCCCATATGCTAAGGCATTCGTTTGCCACTCATCTCTTAAGACATGGGGCTGATCTGCGTTCGGTTCAAGAGATGTTGGGGCATGCTGATTTAGCAACGACACAGATTTACACGCATTTAGATAAAGGTCATTTAAGGGATGTTTATGGAAAAACACATCCCAGGGCTCGGAAGGAGGATTAACATTGAAAAGAATTGCAGTTGTTGTTTTAGATAGTGTAGGCGTAGGGGAATTGCCCGATGCCCATCTGTACGGTGATGAAGGAAGCAATACTCTTGGAAATATAGCTAGACAGGTCGGAGGGTTAAAGATGCCCCATGCTCAAAAACTTGGTTTGGGCAACATTATTCCTATAGAGGGGGTTTCCGAAACTAAGGAACCGCAGGCAGCCTGGGGTAAGATGGCGGAAGTTTCCAAAGGCAAAGATACAACGACTGGTCACTGGGAAATAGCGGGACTGGCCCTAGAAGCACCGTTTCCGACGTATCCGAATGGGTTCCCGCATGAGCTAATTCAAGAGTTTGAGAGCAGAATAGGAAGACAATCACTTGGTAACTATCCAGCGTCAGGTACTGCAATCCTTGAAGAGCTGGGGGCAGAGCATATGGCCACAGGATTTCCGATTGTTTATACATCGGCCGATAGTGTGTTTCAAATCGCTTGCCATGAAGAGATCGTTCCCCTTGAACAGCTCTATCAGTGGTGTCAGATCGCCCGTGATTTACTACAAGGAGAGCATGGGGTAGGGCGCGTGATTGCCAGGCCTTTTGTGGGTGAACCCGGTTCGTTTAAGCGTACTGCAAATCGTCATGATTATAGTCTGCCGCCTTTTGCTCCCACGGTGCTAGATGCCCTGACTGAAAGTGGAATTCCAGTTTATGCTGTGGGCAAAATATCTGACATTTTTGCTGGAAAAGGAATCAGCGAGTCGTTCCCGACAAAAAGCAATCAAGAGGGTGTTGACCGTACAGTGGAGCTTCTTGCTACTAAGCAGGAAGACTGCCTAATTTTCAGCAACTTGGTAGATTTTGATATGCATTGGGGGCATCGCAACAATGTGGAGGGTTATGCCAGGGGACTTGAGGAATTCGATGCTCGTTTACCTGAAATTCTTCAAGCATTGAAACCAGGTGATCTGTTGTTCATTTTGGCTGATCATGGTTGTGACCCTACCACACCGAGTACAGACCATTCAAGGGAGTATGTGCCACTGCTAGTAGCTGGCGAGCAAGTACAAGCGGTCGATCTAGGAACAAGAGCGAGCTTTGCTGATGTGGCCAAATCTGTAGCAGATTACTTCGGTGTGGATTATGAAACGGTAGGGACTAGTTTTATAGGAGAAATTCTACCTAAGGAGAGGGGCTAAGGGATGCATGCTGTGAACTTGATCCAGAAAAAACGCGATGGAAAACGCCTGACAAGGGCTGAACTGGAATTTCTGATCCATGGTTATGTGCAAGGCGAAATTCCGGACTATCAAATGGCTGCCTGGAACATGGCTGTTTATTTTCAGGGTATGGTGCCAGAGGAAATCACTGATCTCACCTTGATCATGGCCCATTCAGGAGACACCTTGGACTTGAGTGCCATTGAGGGGGTCAAGGTTGACAAGCATTCTACTGGAGGAGTAGGAGATACTACAACCCTGGTTGTGGCACCGCTAGTAGCAAGTCTCGGAGTGCCTGTGGCAAAAATGTCAGGGAGAGGACTTGGTCACACCGGTGGTACCGTAGATAAGCTCGAGAGTATTCCAGGTTTTAGGGTGAGTCTTACACCCCAAGAATTTATCTCCCAAGTAAATCAGATCGGGCTGAGTGTGGTAGGTCAAACAGGAGAGTTGGCTCCCGCAGATAAGCTACTGTACGCCCTCCGTGATGTCACCGCTACGGTGGAATCCATTCCATTGATTGCTTCTTCCATCATGAGCAAGAAGATCGCGGCAGGAGCAGACGGATTTGTCCTCGATGTGAAGGCAGGAAAGGGAGCTTTCATGAAAACTGAAGAAGATGCGGTCGCATTGGCCAAGACTATGGTTCAAATCGGGACGTTGGCTAAACGCTCCACCGTTGCTTTAGTAACTGATATGAACCAACCGTTAGGTAGGGGCATTGGAAATAGTCTGGAAGTGAAGGAAGCAATCCTAACTCTTCACGGCGAGGGTTCAGAGAACCTTACTGAGCTCTGCCTACAGTTAGCAGTTGAGATGATCCTCATGGCAGGGGTAACAACCTCTATTAGTGAGGCCAGGCGCATGTTGGAGGAGCAACTGAGCAGTAAGAAAGCCCTAAGCAAGTTTGCCGAGTTTGTAGAAGCCCAGGGTGGAAATCCTAAGGTGGTAGATGATCTCTCTTTGCTTCCCCAAGCTAGGTATACAGCAGACATTTTGGCTCCCCGCACGGGATGGGTACAGGATATCGATCCCTTAGCAATAGGCGTTACTGCAATGGAGCTTGGAGCAGGAAGGGAGACAAAGGATTCCATTATTGATTTAGCTGTGGGCTTGGAACTCAAAACCCAAGTTGGACAGCAAGTCCAAGAAGGATCTGTTTTGGCTACCGTCTATGCTAATGACCAAACCCGTCTTGCTCAGGCGGTCAGTAGCGGAGGGGCGGCAATTCGGATCGGACAAGAGCGAGTCTCTGCTCGACCCCTTATTTACAGGAAAATCACTGCAAAAGACGTATAATGGGGCCTAAGGCCCCATATTTATTGTAGTGGGAAGGGGGAAGCCGAATGGGTAAGTTCTCTTGGACCAAGTGGGTTGCTGGAATCATGATCTGTGTTTTGTTACTCGCTGGTCAGACATTGGCTTTAGAGTTAGACGGCAAAGCGGTCTATTTAATGGATCCTTATAGCGGAAGAGTCTTTTTGGAGAAAGACAGTGAACTACAACTTCCAGTTGCCAGTGTGTCCAAGCTAATGACCTTGGTTCTTGTACTTGAAGCATTAGAAAGGGGGGAGATAGCCCTAGAGGATCTGGTCACTGCCAGTCCTTTTGCAGCAAGTAAGAGGGGATCCCGAATTTGGTTAGAGGCGGGGGAACAGCTACCACTCGGTGAACTAATCTATGCAATCGCGGTTGGGTCTGCCAACGATGCGGCAGTGGCGGTTGCTGAGTTTGTTGCCGGTAGCGAAGAACAGTTTGTGGAGTTGATGAATGAGAAAGCTCAAGAGCTAGGACTGACTTCCAGTGTCTTTGTGAACAGTACTGGGTTACCAGAGGACGGTGGTCCACCCAATCGCATGAGCGCAAGAGATGTGGCAGTATTGGCCCGGCATGCACTTGAGGTTCCAAGACTGATGGATTATGTATCGACGTATGAATACACGATGCGGGCAGACTCTACTGGAATCCCTGTTCTATGGAATGCGAACAAGCTTTTACGCAGATATTATGGGGTAGATGGGATGAAAACAGGCTTTACCACAGAGGCAGGTTATTGCATGGTGGCAACTGCGGAAAGGGACAATTTGCGTCTGATTGCAGTAACGCTTGGACATGACAAGGAAGAGGAGAGAGAAAGTTCAACTAGGGCCCTGTTAGACTATGGTTTTAGGAAATATCAAAGTCTGGAATTATACCCTCAAGGAGCTGTGGTAGGCAATCTGGATTGTCCCAATGGTAATCCGAGACAAGTGGATGTTGTGCTGCCGAATGATTTTTACATAACTGTTGAAAGGGGTAAGGAAGTTGACCTAATCACTGTGCTGGAATTAGAAAAAGACCTCCCTCTACCAGTCTTGGAGGGGCAGATTATCGGTTCAATCTCCGCTTTTTATGAAGAGGAGTTACTCGGGTCAAACCCCCTTACGGTACGTCAAAACGTGGTGAAGCTGTCACTTCCAGCCTTAGTTTATCGTCTAGCATTGGCAATGGCTCAAGCTGTTTTCTAATTTTTCCGTTTCTTAGGAGGTAAACCAAATTTCTTCTAGAAAATGTCATTATCTTGATTGACGGGAGGGAATCCTGTGCACTACAGCTTCGAAACGGAGGGACAGGCACTAATAGCCACCTTGCGTGGTGAATTGGATCTACACACATCTCCAGATTTTAAAGAAGAAATAATGAAGCTAATTGCTACGCACCCTCATATTAAGCACTTAATCATTGATGTGAAGGAACTCTATTTCATTGACAGCTCAGGCTTAGGTGTAATACTTGGTCGCTATCGTGATCTTGAGGAACGTGGAGGTCAGCTTTTTTTTGTCCAAGCTAACCCGCAAATTAAACGAGTTCTGCAGATGTCAGGTTTCCAAAAGATATCTGAGTTTGCAAACTCCGCTGCAGATGCTTTAGAACTGGTCAAAGGGGGGCGTCTTTAATGGCAAGCACAAATTGGATCAAGCTTGAGATTCCGAGTGACACACGTAATGTGGCATTCGCTCGTACGACTTTAGCTCTTTTTGCCAGCCAGTTAGATTGGACATTAGATGAGCTCGAGGATATTAAAGTAGCTGTCTCCGAGGCGGTATCCAACTCCATTATCCATGGCTACCAGCTCCAAGAAGGAGTTGTCCACATTGACGCCTCCTATGTCGATAATGAGCTAACAATCGTGGTGGAAGACTTTGGTCAGGGAATAGCCGATATTGAGCAGGCTCAAGAAACTGGGTATACCAGCATTCCTGAAGAACGGATGGGGTTAGGTTTCACGTTTATGCACGAGTATATGGATGAGGTCTTGGTATCTTCACAAGTTCACAAGGGAACGAAGGTTACCTTGATCAAACGGGTTAGTCTACCGGAAAGCTAAGGGTGGCTGTGGAAATGGAACAAACAAGACGTTTGATTTCCCAGTCCCAACAAGGTGATCTAGTAGCTCGTAGCCAGCTAGTTGAAGAAAACCTCCCTTTGGTACATAGTATCGCCCGGCGTTTCACCGAGCGTGGGTTGGAATATGAAGACTTAGTGCAAATTGGCTCACTAGGTTTGATCAAGGCAATTCAAGACTTTAATTTAACTTACGACGTACGTTTTTCTACGTTTGCGGTGCCCAAGATCATGGGAGAGATCAAGCAGCACCTGCGCCGTAGCTCAACTCTAAAAGTGACCCGTTCGCTAAAAAAACTTGCCTCGGATGCGCTCCATGTGAAGGATCAGTTAACCCAGTCCCTTGGGAGAAGTCCTACTATCTCGGAAATAGCTGCCCAACTGGAGACTGATCCAGAAGAAGTGGTCTGTGCTTTAGATTCTGTTGCACCCGTTTACTCGCTACAAACCCGTCTTGGCCAGGATGATGATGCTGCAGAGTTAGCTGATTTTATTGCGGACACTGATGATCACGAACACTTCATGTTAAGGCAAGCTTTAGAGAAGCTTGAACCTCAGGAACGGCGCATAATCTTGTTACGTTATTTTGCTGAAAAGAGCCAAAACGAGGTGGCTCAGGAGCTTGGCATATCGCAAGCTCAAATCTCCCGGATAGAGGCGAGGATCATACGACAATTGCGCCATGACCTGTAGAAAAGAGGATTGCATTGCTAATAGATTTACATACACATACAACCGAATCTGATGGAACCTGGACCCCCGAGCAACTAGTGGAAGAGGCAGCAGCGAGAGGTCTGTCCGTCATCGCAGTTACAGATCATGACACTACAGCCGGTGTCAAGGCAGCTCAAGAGCATGCGCCAGAGGGCTTGGCTGTTGTTCCAGGGATAGAACTGAATGCAGTTGGCCCAGATGGGGAAGAAGTACATATTGTGGGATTGTGGATCGATCCCGACTATACACCCCTCCAAGACCAGTTAACGGTTCTGAGAGAAGCACGGATAGGTCGCATTGAAAAGATGTTGAAGCAATTAAGAGAGTTAGGATTTGCTTTGGACTATGAAGAAGTGGCTAAGTATGCCCAACGTGATGTGATTAGTCGCAGTCATATTGCCTCAGCATTATTGGAAAAAGGTTATGTTTCCACCAAACAAGAAGCCTTCCAGACCTTGATCGGCCAAGGTTGCCCAGCCTATGTCGAGCGTTACAAGTTGGGACCAGAAAGGGCGGTGGAGTTGATCAGGGGCGCGGGAGGAATTGCCGTGTTGGCACACCCTGGGCTTATGCGTAACCTAGATGTTATCCCAACTCTTGTTGATTCAGGCTTAACTGGTCTAGAAGTAATACACTCTAGTCACAGCCCAAAACAGGAAGAGCAGTTTCTCAGTTTAGCAGAAGAACTGCATCTATTACCAAGCGGTGGCTCAGACTGTCATGGGCCAGGTGGCAAGGATCATGTATTTCTTGGAAAGTACACCATCCCTGTAGCTTGGTTCAACAATCTTGCTGCAAGGCGAGGACAACAGTAGCTAGGTGTTGGCTTATATTCCCTGCAGGCAAATGGCTTTTATACTCGAAATAGGGAAGGAGAATCTCCTAAACCGAAGCAAGAAGTCGCAAAGCTAATTCGGAACTTGAGGGAGTTGGGCAGATGTCGCTAATAATGGGGGCCAAAACAGCATTAAAACTAATCAAACCTCATCGTTGTAGAGTGCTTTACCAAATTCTTGTAGACAGTTTAATAATCGGTGACATTGAGTTAGATCATATTGCTTGGAGAAGTGGCGAAGCAGAGCTAAAAATAGAGATTTACGATAACAAGTGGCATGGTCACGGCTATGGAACAGATGCGGTTACTGCACTTTTAAACCATGCCTTCCTTACTATGAACTTGAATCGAGTTTATTTACGTGTTCACGCCACTAACGAAATCGCATTACGTTGTTACGAGAAGGCTGGCTTTAAAAAGGAAGGACGCCTACAGCGTTTAACAGAACAGAATGGAGAAGAAGAGATCTTCCTTATGGGGATTAATAAGGAAAAATTTGTAAAACAGATCCATCCTTGGGCTGTATAGAACCGTGCAAAGCGCGGTTCTTCTTTTTTTCTTCCCCCATAAGTTGTCCGTTTTAGCGAATCTTATAGGAGGAACCCGAATTGGAGCAAGGATTCTCCAAAGAGGTGTCGAACACTACACAGTGTATTTCTTTTAGAATGTAAACGGAGGGGTAATAATGCTCAGAATACTCGTACTTGGTGGTCCCGTAATGATTCCTTTATTAATTTGTTCCATTTTAGCGGTAGCAATAGGAATAGAAAGACTGTGGTTCCTGCTCCGTTCTAAAGTGGATACGGATGACCTTTTAGAAGATATAAAGCTGTCCTTAGGTCAAGGTAAAGTGTTGGAAGCCATGCAAATCGCGAAGAAATCCAGAGGTCCTGTGGCAGCAGTATTGGCTGCCGGTATCGCCCACTATGATCAAGGACGGGAAGAAATAAAAGAGCATATGGATGTAGTTGGACGCGATGAGATTTTCAAAATGGAAAGGCGCCTCGGAGCGTTGGATTTAATTGTAACTATTTCTCCATTACTTGGAATTCTCGGTACGGTTACGGGTATTATTCAGAGTTTTAATGTCGTTGCCGCTCTAGAAGGCGTTGGCCAAGCAGCAGAATTGAGTGCTGGTATTGCCGAAGCCCTGATAACGACTGCTGCGGGACTAATCATTGCTGTGCCTACCATGGCTTTGGCAGCATATCTAAATAGTATTATCAACCGTCTGGTTGCGGACATGAACAGAAAAAGCACGGAGCTATTGAATGTTTTAGATTCAAGGAGTGAATTTTAATGAACTTTGAACGCACGAAAGGGCCACGCAGTCGGCCAGATATCACTCCAATGATTGACGTTGTCTTTTTCTTGCTAGTCTTTTTTATGGTCTTTTTTACAGTTAGAACAGCCCCCTTGGGTTTGGATGTCCAACTTCCGAAAGCGGTTACCGGAAGTCCACAGAGTGCCGCTAGTTTTGAAGTGGTGGTGGACAAGTCTGGCGCGTTCTACATCTCAGGTAAAAAAGTAAGCGGTACAGAATTAAGACAAGCACTTACTGAGAGGTTGCAGGTGAATCCTGACATTTTAGTTATTGTTAAAGCCGATAAAGAGGTACTTTACGAGCACGTGGTGGCAGCTTTAGACCATGTCCGGGGAGTCGGCGGTAGTCGCTTGGGCTTAGCTGTTGAACAACGTTAATGAAAGGAGAGAGGCGTGTGTACAACCCCTATGGTGACGAGCCACGCTTGAATCGATTCTTATTGATTTCAGTGGTTCTCCATGCCGTTTTGTTTTTCACGTTACCAGAACTGGGTTCTCTCCTAGAAACGAATGTTCCTGGAATGGCTGGCGGAGGAGTTATTCAGATTATGCATGTAGAAACATCCGTTAATCCCAGACCATCTCCAGTAACTAATCCAATTTCGCAGACTACAGTGCCTAGGGTTACTGAGCCACGACCAATACCCAATGAGCCTCCCCAGGAGGATGCTGTTGTTGAGCCTAAACCAGCTGAGGTGAATCAACCACAAGTAGAACAGGCTAGTCCTGTAATCCCAGAGCCAATTGCTCCAGAACCACAGCAGGTAAAGCCTGAGCCAGTTCCTGTTACTCCTGAGCCACCAGTTGAAGAGGTTTTGGATGAAGCAAGTACTGGGGAAGTGTTGACCAGTGAGACTGGACCGGAAGTGGTTGTGGAAGCGCAAACTAGAGAGGCGGTAAAACCACCAGTAGAGCCTCGACCGGAGCCTGAGACACTCCCAACGCCACAACATGCCAGTGGATCAGGAGTTGGTTCACAAGGTTCCAACGATGAACCAGGTACTTCACAGTCAGGGACCGGAACAGCCGACACAGCACCACCAGCGCCACCCCCACCAGCGAGTGGACGGGGACTGCACGCTGGCGGAGGAGTACCGATGTATCCTAAAAATGCTGAACACGATGGCGTTGAGGGTGTAGTATTCATAGTTATTGAGGTTTCTGCCGATGGAGTGCTGCAAAACCTGGCTCTAGAGAGATCTTCTGGAGATGAGCGCCTAGACTTTCAAGCTATGCGCTATATTGAGGGAATGTGGACCTTTGCCACCCAACCCTATGACTACAGCATGCAAGTGGCAGTCGTGTTTAGCAGGGAAGATAATCGCTTTGTTTCTAACGTGGAATATGGAGAGGTTAGTTGGTTGAACGTACCTTAGTGGGAGGATAGAGCGAATGCCAAAGAAAGTTGTCATTACTTTAATCGGGTTACTTACTCTATCGCTTTCTGTGCTCGTTAATACCCCAGTCTTCGCAGAACAAGCGAAGGTGCAAATCGATAATGAGTATATTAGAATTGTCGTAAATGCCGGAGAGACTAATAGTGGTCGCTTTTCGGTGGGTACAACAGGAGGCGATCCTGGTCGCACGACTGACCAGAACAAACATTTAATCTACGGCGGCGACGACCCTTGGACTTCCTACACAACAGTTCGCATAGACAATCAAAACTGGGTATACGGAGGTCCCACTGATCGGAGAGCTGGTTTTAGTGGTCTATACGGTGAGGTAGTTCAACCTCCCACTATTGTAGATGGTAAAATTGAAAGTAGCTGGAAACTAGGGCCTGTGCAGGTGTGGCAAGTTTTGAGTTTTACAAGAAGTAGCACCACCGGTCTCTTGGACACTGCACAGATCGAATACCATGTGGAGAATTTGGGCTCCGAAACTCACTTGGTTGGCCTAAGACTTGTCTTGGACACCATGTTAGGAGCCAATGATGGAGCGCCATTTCGAGTGGAGGATCGGGCATTGACCACCGATAGCGTGTATTACTCCCAGAACATGCCCGAGTTCTGGCAAGCTTTTGATTCTCTATCTAATCCGCAGGTTATGTCCCAAGGGACACTGACCGGGCCAGGCGTTACACCACCAGATCGGGTTTACTTCACTAATTGGGGAAGTGTTGCAGACAGTCTTTGGAATTTTGATTTCACCCCTGGAAGAGACTTCACTCGTATTGGTGAGTTTGAGTTAGATAGTGCCATTGCTTTATTCTGGGACCAAGTTTCATTGGCGCCAGGTGAGTCTCGCAGCTTCGTTTCCTACTACGGATTAGGTGGAGTTACAATTGCTCCGGGGGATCTTGTTGTGGGCGTCACATCGCCAGCCCAGATTCCTGCAGACGCAGAAGGTTTCCAAACGTTCTCCATCATAGCCTATATTCAAAATGATGGGCAAGGCGATGCTCTTGACGTTGTAGCTGATCTTAAACTACCACCGCAGTTGAGATTGGTAGGAAGCCCAAGTAAGGTCCAATTAGGTGATCTTGAAGTGGGCGAAACAAAGCAAGCTGGATGGCAATTTAGGGCACAGAGCAACGTTGAAGGTGTTTTCACTTATGAAGTTGAGGTTACTGCTGTAAATAGTGAAACAAACAAGGTCAAGCGAAACGTGGAGGTCTTAAGTCCCGCGAGATTACAGGTTCTCTTCAGCGGGCCTCCAGCCCTGATCGTTCGGAATGAGAAATACGAACCCCCGGTGTTTGAGGCTCAAGCAGTGATTCGAAATACGGGAGGAACTTCTTATCACGGTGGAACTTTTGAGATTCTCTATCCCCTCGGATTAGATCTTGTTACAGGACAGAGTGCTAAGCGTTTTCCTGCCACGATCGAACCTGGGGAAGAACTCTCCTTTAAGTGGGTACTCAAGCCGAAAAATGGCTTTTCAGGACCGCTACCTTACTCCTTGCGCATAACGTCTGCTCGCGGTGAGCAAGATGTACGCAACATGTTTATTATTGTCCCTGAACTAAAACCGAAAGTTTGGGTTGGCGAACCCCAAACCGCAAGTGGAGTAGTAAGGGAAGGGGAGTACTTTACCTTACCGATTTGGGCTACAAACATCCATGGCTTCCTCGGTGCAGAGTTAGCTCTTTCCTTTAACCCGAATCATCTGGAAATAGTAGGGAAGACCTTGGACATTTCTCGAGGAACCCTGTTTGTGGATTCCGCAGCAGAAGTCCCATTAAGTGCTGAATGGACAATGCCCACAATTTCTAACGTCACAGGGAAGCTTGAGGGGTTGAAGGGGTATAGGGGCGAAGAGAACCCTGTTGGGTTATCCTATGGAACTTTGCTGACCATTCACTTTAGGGCCAAGCAGGCGGGCTTAGCTAGAATTAGTCTCGATGAAGTACAGGTGTTTAGTCAGCAAGGAACGCTTGATGCTTCACAGATCGAGGTCGAACATAGAGATATTATCATACAACCACATCAGTGAGGAGGCTTACTTAATGAAAAAGAGAATCGTCTATTGCTTGTTAGTAGCATTAATGTTGAACACGGTAACCCCCGTGGCGGCTGCAACGAAAATTACTGATGTCCCAGTTGATCATTGGGCTTACCATGCAGTAAACACTGTAGTGTCCAGAGGATACCTCACGATTTTTGAAGACGGAACCTTCCAAGGCAGTCGTGGTGTCGATCGCTATAGCCTAGCTAGCGTGATTGCACGTCTTCTAGATGACATTGAAGTGGCCCGGGTTAGAGGAACGTCTGGAGATCTAGTGGAGATCAGTGAGTTGCGTCTCAGATTTGAGGAAGACTTAGCAACCTGGTATGCTGACCAACAAAGCTTACGTGACGTTGTAAAACAGATTGATGAAAAATCTATTGTGGCAGAAGAACGTGTAAGCAGAGTAGTAAGTGCGCAAGTTGCCCTCCAAGAAGATGTGGAAGCCATTCGCAATCAAATTTCAGCCATTAGAGCGGAGTTAGGAAGCGTTGAGGGGCTAATTGGCGAGCAGGCAGGGGATCTCACAGAGAGCGATCGCCGGCTGTCGGAGTTGCTGAATGCAGTAATTCAGTTAGAAAAAGAGATTATTATGCAGGGCGAGGCAATTAACAGTCTAGAGAATTGGGCTGGTGAGAAAGGTGCAGTGTTTGCTACTCTACAAAGTGCCGATAGCCAAACCCAAGCTGAGTTGGAGCAGTTGCGCAAGCTTAACCAACAGTTGGAGAAAGACCTTCAGAATGTAGCGGTTATGCTCCAAAGAGAAGTTCAAAAGCGCGACGAGTTAGCTAAGGACCTAGAGACAGTGCAGGGCGAACTGGTAGTCCTCAGAGAAGATCGCTCAATTGTAGAGGACATTAAACAAGAGTTAGGAGCAGATGTAAATGCCCAGATGAACGCCGCTTTAATCCGCGAGCAACGTCTGGAGAGACAGATCAAGACACTCGAAGAAGAGTTTGAAGCTTATCGTACCAGTTCCGAGCAGGAATTGAAGTCTGCGAAGACACTAGGCACCATCGGTATAGCTTTAGGCGCAATTGGAGCTATCTTGGGCTTAATCGGTGGGTTCGGTAAGTAACCCTTGCTCAATAAGTCAGTGAACGGAGTCAACCACAAGTGGGTGGTGGGCTCCGTTTTTGCATAGTTTGGGTTGTTCTTAGCATACTAATAAGGCCTTATTGGAAAGGAGTGACTTGCTTGCAGCCACAGGAATACCAGAAACTCGTACAAGAAAACACACCACCGCGACCAATAGTCAAGAACATGTTATGGGCATTTTTCGTAGGTGGGGCAATTTGCGCTCTGGGGCAAGTGGTGCTCACCATCGCCGAAAAATTCGAACACACTAAGGACGAAGCGGCAGCGGTTACATTGGCTGCCATGATTCTCCTGGGAACGCTCTTAACGGCCTTTGGAGTCTATGACGAGATAGCGGAGAAGGCTGGTGCGGGTGTCGCTGTTCCCATTACTGGATTCGCTAACACTGTCACTTCTGCGGCCATGGAATTTCGGCGCGAAGGCTTTTTGCTCGGCATGGGTGCAAAAATGTTCGTGATTGCAGGACCTGTTATTGTTTATGGCATTTTGTCAGGGTTTATTGTGGCTCTGATTAAATCCTTGGTGTTAGGCTTGTTCTAAGGAGGTTAGGTGTTGAACAATAGAATTGGTTCCAAGACTGTAACCTTTAGTAAGGGGCCACGCATTACTAGTAGCTACACCATTGTTGGTCCTTTGGAAGGAAAAGGTCCCCATGCACTAGATTTTGATGAGATCCTACCCGATGACACATTGAGCCAAAAAACCGCTGAAAAAACAGAACGTGTCATGCTCGAAATGGCATTAGAGAAGACATTACAACAGCACAACACTAAGCTTGAAGATATTCAGTTCTTCATTGCCGGCGATCTATTAAACCAAATCACTAGTTCTGCTTTGGCTGCCAGTAGTTATCCGGCACCTTTTTTAGGCATCTATGGCGCCTGTTCAACTTTCGCCGAAGCACTGGGCTTAGGGGCAGTGCTCTTGCAGGGGGATTTCGCTTCACAAGTACTGATCGGCACTGCGAGCCATTATCAGACCGCCGAAAGACAGTTTCGCTATCCCATTGAGTTAAATGTACAGCACATTAAGACGAATCAAATCACAGTAACTGGGGCAGCAGCGGCGGTACTTAGTTTTGCGGACCGGGGACCAAGAATTACCCATGCCACTTTTGGATCCGTTACAGACATGGGACTCAAAGACGCTAATGATATGGGAAGCGCCATGGCCCCCGCTGCTTTTCAGACGATAAAGCAACATCTATCAGATACTGGGCGCACTTTAGCTGACTATGACATGGTATTGACAGGGGATTTAGCCACACAAGGGAGCAAAATGTTACGGTTGTTATTAGACAAGGAAGGTTTCTCCGACCTAGACCGTTTGCAGGATGGAGGCAAACAGATTTTTGGGAAAACACAAAAAGCGGGTGCAGGCGGAAGTGGAGCTGCTTGTATCGCCGTTATGACCCTTGGCTACGCGTTAAACATGCTCAAGTCCGCGAAAGCTAGACGGGTACTGGTCGTGGCAACTGGGGCGCTACTTAGTGCACTTACGGTCTTACAAGGGGAATCCATCCCATGTATAGCCCATGCCATTGCTCTTGAGCAACAATAGGGGGGTATCCATTGCAATATCTCATTGCTTTTTTAGTTGGTGGAGCCATTTGTGCTTTGGCTCAACTCGTCTTTGACACGGTGAAATGCACAAATGCACATATTTTAGTGGGTCTTGTCTGCTTAGGCGCAATTTTAAATGGGTTAGGTGTTTATGAACCATTTCAGGAGTTCGCTGGAGCGGGTGCTCTTGTTCCAGTGTTGGGCTTTGGGAGTTCCATTACAGCTGGAATGCTCTCAGAGGTGCAACGTCTTGGCTGGGAAGGGCTCTTCACTGGGGCCTTTGAAATAACTGGTTTAGGTCTAGCAGCCGCAGTTGTCTTCAGTAGCATAGTTGCGTTAATTCGTAAGCCTCAAAAGTAGGAACAACAGACACCCTAGTTTCCTTGGCTTTGCTGAGAACCAGGGTGTCTTTATTCTGCACTTCCCGGGAGGAAAACCCAATACTGAGTAGAAGTACTTTAGGTAAAATGTAGGAGAGGCGTAGAAATTGCTTCTACGCTAATTGTACTATTACTCCAGCGAAGGAGGATTCTCATGGAAGAGAGACAATTAGTTGTATTTCGCTTGCATAACGAGGAATTTGGTGTGGAAATAACAAAAGTACGTGAAATCGTAAAACCACGCCATATTACTCGCTTACCTCACGTCGATGATTATATCGAAGGCGTGACAAATCTACGGGGTGAGGTCATTCCGGTAATTTGCCTCCGGAAACGCTTTGGTCTAGAAGCTCAAGAAGAAACACAAGACACTCGTATTATGATGTTGGAAGTCAAAGATAGCATGGTTGGGTTCATTGTTGACGCTGTTACAGAAACACTTCGTTTGCCCGAGGATGCCATTGAACCACCTCCAAGCAGTATTGCAGGCTTGAAGGCAGATTATCTGGCCGGAGTAGGCAAACTGGACGATCGTTTGCTCATACTTCTAGAGGTAGACAAAATCCTAAATAGTGATGAGCAAATCCATTTGCAGAGTTTACAAGAGCAAGACTTAGCAGAGGCGGAATAGTGACCTCAAGTAATGGCCTGAATGTGCCGATGAATAGTTAGATCCTTGTCTTGGATGACGGGATAATTACTACCCCGAAGAGGAGGTGGTTTTGTTGCATGATATTTTATCTCAAGAAGAAATAGATCTCCTCATTCGCGCTGCTTCTGAACCTGATCTCGAACTTGAACTGGAAAATGAGCAGCGTAACGACGAAGATCCTCTTTATGACTTTAGTCGACCCAACAAATTTTCCAAAGAACATCTCCGCGCTTTGCACCGAATTCACGAACAGTTTTGCCGAACTTATACGGGATACATGTCGGCAAAGTTGCGCTACAAAGTAGATGTGAAGGTGCATTCGATAGAGCAAATGCTTTTTGGTGACTTCGTTCGTTCCTTGCCGAATCCATCTGTGCTAAGCGTCTACAAAGTCCACCCCTTAGAAGGTTATGCGATCATGCAATTGACCCCAGATATAGCATTTTTATTGCATGATCGACTCTGTGGCGGTGATGGCGGTCCGGTGGCAGGGCGCCGAGGCCTAACCGATATTGAAACGGCTGTGCTTAAGAGGCAAGTCCTTAGCGTCTTTTCCAAACTTTTGGGTGACGCCTGGAAAGACGTGGCGGACCTCAGATTCGATCTTGAATACATGGAAAATAACCCGCAGTTTTTACAGGTAGCCGCTGAGCGGGATGCTATCGCGTTAGTTACTATGCGGTTCGAGTTAAACGAGGCAAGTGACATGATCAGTATTTGCCTTCCACATCGCACTCTAGAGCCGATCATGAAGAATCTTACACATATTCGCATGTTCGAGTCTCTTCAGCAACCCGATCCTAGACGCATCGAGCTTCTGAGAGATAAGGTCCGTGCTGCCATCGTTCCTGTAGAGGTAGAGTTAGGTAGAACCACTGTGGCGGTACAGGATTTATTAGGCTTGGCTCCAGGCGATGTGATTCCTTTGGACAAGAAAAAGAATGAAACATTAGATGTAAAAGTAGGATCCATGACCAAATTTAAGGGTACACCCGGCAGATTAGGACTACGCTTTGGTGTCGTGATCACTACCGTATGTGGACCAGAAGAAGGAGGGCCAGATGATGAGTGATGAGCTCATGACCCAAGCAGAACTAGATGCCCTTCTTAGTGAGCATCTTGGGCAAGTAGAGAGCAATCCTGAAGATCATAACGTAGATGAATATCTCAGTGTAGAAGAGCAAGATATATTGGCAGAAATAGGGAACATTTCAATGGGTTCCGCCGCGACTGCACTCAGTACCTTGGTGAACCGTAAGGTTCGGATCACTGTTCCCAGCGTATACGTAAGTACGCCGGTTGCGGTAGCAGATTCGTATCCAGTACCTTGTATTGTGGTTAACGTTGGTTATGTACAGGGGTTGCAAGGTGCCAACATACTTGTTATGCGCGAGGAAGACGCCCTTGTGATCGGTAACCTTATGATGGGCGAGGATGGTACGAACTTACCGGATACTTTGGATGAATTATATTTGAGTGCTGTTACTGAGGCCATGAACATGATGATGGGTTCCGCTTCAACATCGATGAGTGAACTTTTTGGTCGTGCCATCGACATTTCCCCTCCAAACACCACTAGACGAGACTTGTCCCAGGATACACTTACTGACCAGATGTCTGAGGGTGATCCTGTGGTAACAGTGGCGTTTCGTATGGAAATTGAAGACTTAGTAGACAGTACTATTTTACAGATCATTGATATTGATTTTGCTAAAGAGATGGCTCGTGCCCTTGTTCCCCCTGAAGTCCCGCAGCCAGCTGTCAAGACAGATTGGGCGGATCTAAGGCAACAACCAGTGCAAGCTCAAGAAGTTTCACCAGTTGCTGGTTTCCAAGGTAGTGCGCCTTCTCCATATGATTTAGGTAACATAAATGTTGACTTAATCCGTGACATTCCAGTGCAAGTGCGGGCGATCCTTGGACGCACCCGCATGTCTATTGATAATATCCTGCGGCTTGGACCTGGTCACATCATGGAGTTGGAGTCTTTGCACGGTGAACCGATCGAATTATTTGCTAACGACACATTGATAGCCCGCGGGGAGGTTGTTGTCGTTGGTGAGCAATTTGGTGTACGCATTACTGAGATAGCAACACCTCAGGACCGTATCGTAAGCGTCCGGTAATGAAGGATGTGTGCTGTAAGGGGGGGATTCCATGGACATTAATTCATTTAAGGAAGTATTTGCTGCAGAAGCCCGTGACTACCTTCAGTCCCTCGATAATGATTTGCTCAGTTATGAGAGAAATCCAGAGAACGATGGTTTAGTAGATGATATGTTTAGGGCAGCTCATAGCCTGAAGGGTATGGCAGGAACGATGGGATTTGACGAGCTTGCCGAATTTACCCATGAGATGGAAAGCGTTTTGGATCTGTTGAGAAAGGGAGAGCTAAAGCCCAGTACTGATGTGCTCAATGTCTTGTTTCGTTCGGTAGACACGTTGGAGGTTTTGTTGGAGCAAACCATCAATGAACAGCCGATCAGTTCTTTCCGTGAGCAAATTGCGGCTCTGAGGGCATTAACGTCGGAACCGGCTGTAGCTGGCCTGTCCCTGTCTGGCAAACAGCTCTCTGCTTCATCATCTCACGTGGAACTCGATGAGTTTAATCGGGAGACGGTTAAACAAGGGTTGTCCCAAGGGTATAACGCCTACACTGTAACAGTGTATCTTCGAAAAAACACGATTCTCAAATCTGTACGGGTTTACACTGTTTTTCAAGCCTTGGAACAGGTCGGTACGATCATCCAAAGCAATCCGGCTATCCAAGAGTTGGAGGACGAGAAGTTTGATGATCACTTTGGAGTAATAATTTTGACCAAAGAATCATCTCAAGCTGTTCAAAAACTAGTTGAGGGGATCTCCGAGATTGAGCAAGTTCAGGTGGACACTGTACGCATGGACGATGGCCATGACTTTAGCGCGCCAGCAGATGAAGTAGCTGCAGCTATAGAGAAAACCTCCAATGAAAAAGGTATGAGTGCTCCGACTGTCCCCATTCGATCCCAACGTCATGAAGCGTTAGTTCGGGTGGAAACAGAGCGTTTGGACAAGCTAATTAACCTTGTGGGCGAACTGGTGATTAGTCGGACTCAAGTTGTCGAAATGGCAAGGGAGATCGATGACTCGGATGGGATCAGCGCGTTGGATCAGCTTGACCGAATCACAACTGAACTGCAATACGCTGCCATGAGCTTACGTATGGTTCCAATTAAACAAGTGTTTGACCGTTTCCCCCGTATGGTTAGGGATTTAGCCCAGTCTAGTGGGAAGGAAATTAACCTGGAGATTTTTGGAGAGACAACGGAGCTAGATCGTTCCATAGTGAACCAAATCGGGGATCCCTTAGTACATCTAATCCGCAACTCGATCGATCATGGCATTGAGCCTAAAGCGGATCGTATTGCCAAGGGTAAACCGGCAAGGGGAACAATTCGTCTCGGTGCCCGCCATGAAGGAAGCCATATTCTGATAATAATCAGCGACGATGGCCAAGGATTGAATCTAGAACGGATTCGAGATAAAGGTATTGAACGTGGACTTATTCCTGCTGATACAGGGCAGATTTCTACACATGAAGCCGTTGAACTGCTATTCCATCCAGGGTTTAGTACAGCACAACAAGTAACTGACCTGTCTGGACGCGGGGTAGGTCTGGATGCTGTAAAAGCTACTGTGGAGTCCCTAAGTGGCTCAATTGAGATTGAGTCAGTTCCTGGCGAATCCCTACGTACGATTATCAAGTTACCATTAACCCTGGCCATTATTAAGGCACTGTTGGTGGTAGCTGATGGTGAAACCCTGGCTATTCCAATCCAAGCAGTTAGGGAAAATATCCAGATCGAAAGGGATCAAATAAAAACGGTACAGCAGCATGATGTGATCATGCTCCGTAACGAAGTGTTGCCACTTTATGATTTGGCTCAGTGCCTTGGCTTTAAGCGCTTGACTTCGGAGGGACCTTTACCCGTGATTATTGTTGAGGTAAGAGGCGAAAAAGTCGGATTCATAGTGGAAGATCTAGTTGGGCAACAGGAGATTGTCATTAAGTCTTTAAGCAGTATCGTAAGTGACATTAAAGGAATTGCAGGAGCAACTGTTCTCGGAAATGGCAAGATTGCCCTGATTATAGATAATAGCACGTTAATCGGATAGGAGCTGAGCAAATGGGAAAGACAGTATTAATCACAGATGATACCGCATTTATGCGTATGACTTTGAAAAATGTGATTGAAAAAAACGGTTACACCGTGGTTGGAGAGGCTGCTGATGGAGAACAAGCAGTAGCTTTGTACAAAGAACTGAAACCAGATATGGTAACCATGGACATTACTATGCCGAAAATGGATGGAATTACTGCCATCAAGGAGATCATGAAGGTTGACCCCCAGGCAAAGATCATTGTCTGCAGTGCCATGGGGCAAAAGCCCATGGTCATTGAAGCCCTCAGCGCAGGTGCCAAAGACTTCTTGGTGAAGCCTTTCGACGCGGAGCGGGTAGTCGAATCTTTGCGCAAAATTAGTTCCTAGGGGGCTGCATCATGAGCGAGGCTAAACTAGATTTCCTAAGGGAACTAGCAAATATAGGCACTGGACATGCTACCACCTCGTTGTCGCAAATGCTTAGTGGGCGTTTGTTTCAGTTGGTAGTACCCGATGCACAGATGTTGCCTTTCGTTGAAGCCGCGGAATATGTTGGTGGTTTAGAGCAAATTGTAGTAGGTATTTTCGTGGTAATTTCAGGTGATGTAGAAGGGCATATGGCGTTTTTGATGCCCTATGATAGCGCACAAGTATTGTTGAGACTACTAATTGGTAGCAGTGAACAAGAAATTGATGAACTCGGTCGCTCTGCGCTTCAAGAGTTGGGTAATATCATGGTCACATCCTACCTGAACGCCCTTTCTAAAATGACCGGTTTACTTCTAGCCCCTAGTGTTCCTGGGTTGGCAATTGACATGGCTGGGGCAGTCTGGGAAAGCGTTCTTGCTGGCGCACAAGTGAAAAACGAGGTTACAGTAATTCGTACTGAGTTTTCAGCCGATGGAGAAGCTATTGAAGGTCACATCATTTTCCTCCCTAATGATGACGATTTCCAAAAAATCGCTCGGTTGCTTGGTCTGGAGGAAATATGATGTCCGAGGTTTTTGTAAACATGGGGCAGATTCAGTCCGCTAAGTCACAAGGTATATTGACTACGGTGGGTCTAGGATCATGTATTGGCGTGACAGTCTACGATGCTCAAGCCCAAGTGGGAGTGATGGGCCACATTTTCCTTCCTAAGAGTAGGCCTAATGACCAAGATGCTCCGGCTGGTAAGTATGCAGATACAGGTATTCCGGCAATGATCGAGGAGGCGGTGCGCCTAGGCGCCCAAAAATCAAGGCTTAAAGCCAAGTTAGCTGGGGGCGCTAACCTTTTCCCTAACTTAAGTGTGAACAGCACCAGTATTGGGCAGCAGAACATAGAAGCCGTTACAGCACATCTGAAGCAAGAGGGGATTCCCATAGTTGGCCAAGATGTAGCAGGTAGTCATGGGCGCAAAATGCGCTTTTTTGTTGAAAATGGATTAGTCACTGTTACAGCGATTGGCAAAGACCCTGTGGAGATTTGAGGTGATTGCAATGCCCATTAGGGTTCTGGTAGTAGATGATAGTGCATTCATGCGAAAACTGATCACAGAAATAATTAATGCAGCACCAGATTTGGAAGTCGTCGGATATGCACGAAACGGAGAGGATGCCTTAGCTAAGCTGACTCGTCTCGAGGTAGATGTGGTCACTCTTGATGTAGAAATGCCAGTCATGGACGGGCTGGAAACGTTGAAGAGGATCATGAGCGAAAGGCCACTTCCAGTTGTGATGCTCAGTAGTCGTACTCGCAGTGGTTCAGAAACAACGATACAGGCATTAGCTCTCGGGGCAGTGGATTTTGTACCTAAACCGACTGGGTCTATTTCCCAGGAGTTAGATAGCATTGCTAACCAGATCACAGAAAAGATTCGTCTGGCAGCCACTGCCAAAGTGACCCCGAAAAAGAAGCCTCCAGTTATATCCGAGGCTCCGGTTCTTCCTGTGTTGCCTGCGACCTCAACTGGAGTAGCAAAGAAGCTGGTCATTATTGGCTCTTCTACGGGAGGGCCAAAAGCAGTCGAGGAGGTTTTTGCCAGTATTCCAGCGAACCTACCTGCCGGTATAGTGGTTGTCCAGCATATGCCCAAGGATTTTACCAGAAGTTTTGCGGAAAGATTGAATAGCATTTTCCCATTTCCAGTTAAGGAGGCCAGTGCAGGTGACCTTGTCGAAGACGGACGAGTGCTAATTGCACCAGGCGATTATCACCTGACGATTACTCCCGATCGGCGAATTGCGCTTGACCAAGGGGAGAGAGTGATGTTTCTAAGACCAGCCATTGACGTTACCATGGAGTCGTTACCCCAAGTCTATGGCAAAAACATCATTGGCGTGATTCTAACGGGAATGGGTAGAGATGGGGCAAAGGGTATGGCCCGTATCAAACAGGCTGGTGGTATTACAATTGCCCAAGATAAGAATACATCAACAATTTATAGCATGCCGCGGGCCGTGGCAGAAGAGGGCAACGCCGATTACATTTTGCCACTAGAGAAAATCGGAGGAGTTATTACAGAACTAGTGTCAAAACTGGGGTGAGCGAGGTAACAAATGAGAGATTATGAACAGCTTAAGAAAGATATCAACAAAACGCTGAACATTGATCTGACGGCTTATAAGGAGCAGCAAATGCGTCGAAGAATCAATCAATGGCTAGATCGCTACAATCTTTCTTCGTACAGTGAACTTGTGGCCACAATTTCCAAGGATGTGGAGCATCGGCAGAAGTTCACGGAATATTTGACCATAAACACTTCGAACTTTTTCCGTGATACAAAGGTTTTCGATGCCATTGAAAGTCATGTGTTACCTGCAATCAGTCGAGGTAAGCGACCCCGAATTTGGAGTGCAGGGGCATCCATTGGTGCTGAGATATATTCCATTGCCATGCTCATGAATGAAGCAAAGTTTGCTCCCGCACTTCTACTGGCTACTGATTTGGATGAGATGATCCTAGAGAAGGCCAAAGCCGGTGTGTACCTTGCCAGTCAAGTGAACGGTATGGATGCCAAGTACCTGAAGAAGTACTTTACGGAAAAAGCTGGTGGTCAATGGGCCATCCACGAGGACATTAAGAATCAGGTGGTCTTTAAACGTCATGATTTGCTCAAAGACCCCTATGAACGCAATTTCGACTTAATATTATGCAGAAACGTGTTTATCTATTTTACCAGTGAGACGCAGCGAAGGTTGATCAACAACTTTGTTCAATCTCTGATACCTGGAGGTTATTTCATTGTAGGATCTGCAGAACAAATAATGGACCCTGCTAGTTATGGTTTGGAGAGGGTCAGTTATTGCATCTACAAGAAATCATCGTAAAGGGGGGGGTTAGTGCGTGACACGGACACAGGTGATTGGTGAAGGAAAGACCTTGGAAGAAGCTATTGAAAATGCATTAAACAAGATGCAAGTCAAAAGGGACCAGGTTGATATTGAGATCATCGAAAAGCCTTCGAAGCGAATTTTTGGGCTTAAGGTTGGCACCGCTAAGGTGCGCCTAACCTTAAGGGACAAGGAGACTTCATCCCCTCAGTTGGGAGTGGTCAGCGTGGTAGATGGCAAACTTCAATATACCCAACCACCGCCGGAAGGGATCGCACCGACTATCCGCTTCGGCAATGAGCTCCACGTTCTTTATCACGGTGAACCCGTAGAAAACCAAGTAATTCTCTCAGATGGACTTGAACCATTAGAAATTATCCTGCCTGAAAATCGTGATCCTGAATTAAGTTACGAGGTGGTAGTAAACCCGCAGAAAACCAAGGCGCAGCTTATTTGGAAGAGGACTCCCGGTGTGGTCTACAAATTAGCAGATCAACCGCCTACAAATCACTTGGTGCTAAGCGTTACTAAAACTGTGGTGGAAGCTCGCACATTAACGTTGGAAGATGTGCGCCAAATTGTCCAGATCGAAGGCCTAAGTTATGGACTTCGCTTAGATGAATTGACGGCAGATACTTTCAATTCTAGCCAAGGTCTGATAGACTTGGCAGTGGGATTAGAGCCCAGAGAAAGTCGTGATCCGTCTATTAGGTATATCTTCCAAGAAGAGGCCGCTTCCATTGACATGGACGCCATTCGGATCGACCATTATGAAGCACATGGTATCGAAGGCGTTGAGAAAGGGGCCGTACTCGCGATTAAAGATCCTGGTGATCCAGGTTCTCCTGGTATAGATGTTTATGGAAGGCAGATTGAGCCAAGGCCTCTACGTGATGTAAAGCTACAAGTGGGGCCAGGAGCTGAGCTGAGTCCAGACGGTCTTCAGGCTATTGCGACTGTCTCTGGTTTGCCGTCCTTACATGGCGGACAAATCCGAGTTACAAAGGTGTTTGAGTTAGCCGGGGACGCCGATGTTTCCACGGGAAATATCACCATGGATGGTGACATTATTGTCAAAGGTAGTGTTCTGGAAAACGTAAAAGTAGAGTCAACCAAGGGAACCATAGTCGTGAATGGACTGGTGAGTGGCGCTACATTGCGTGCTGGTGGATCGATCACAGTATTACGCAATGTCGTTCGTTCGCAGCTTAATGCGGGTGGTTTTTCCGTAACTCAGATTCGTATCCTCAATACGCTTCAGAGAATTGCGGATCAACTAGAGGGCTTAGTTGTGGCACATGAGTCTATTGTTTCCCAAGCGGACAACATTCCTTTCCAGAGTCTAATCAAGCATCTTATAGAATTGAAATTCATTGAGTTGCCCAAACTGATCAAGGAGCTCTCAAGTTACATC
>JAAZLQ010000220.1 GCA_012799255.1 Bacillota bacterium | reverse complement strand
GATAATCTCCGTCAATAGCTTGACATTTAAAGGCTCGATGTAGGTCGCATCAGCAATTTCCGGATCCGTCATAATCGTGGCCGGATTAGAATTGACCAGAACAATCTGATAACCCAACTGGCGCAAAGCCTTGCAAGCTCGCGTTCCCGAATAGTCAAATTCACAAGCTTGACCGATTACAATCGGGCCTGAACCAATAATGAGAATCTTGTTGATATCAGTCCTTTTTGGCATATTTAACCTCGTTTTTCTTGCGAGCTAAATAACTCCATTAACAAAAAATTATATCAAAAAAATCATCAGATGTAATCTTAATAATTACCATCTTTAACTTTTTTACTCCGACCTCTTCAACAACTGCCAGAAGTGCACCAAGGCCGCTTCAGCCATCAGACGGGCTGTGTTAAACTCTTCTTCCCAGATCAGTTGCTCCTTAACATATACCTTTTGGCCTGAATTATAACCGATGGTGACCCTATCCTTTTTATGAGGCAGGAACGGACCGACTACAGCCAACCCGATACTGCTGGCAGTAAGGTCCCGCACAGCACCGGACAGGTAATCTGCAGCTTCGTGCTCATTCATATCACCGGTGCGGCTTAATTTACCGTTAAAACCCCGCCAATTATTGTTCTCTCCCCCCAGGACCACACCACCCGCAAACACCCTGGCAGCATAAGGATCGTTAGATAGAATATGGGCCAGCCAGCCGTTGCTGAAATCCTCCACGACGCCCACAGTTTGTCCCCTGCTGAGCAGTTCCCGGCCAATAACTCCCTCCAGGGTATCTTTGTCCACACCAAATATATACTTATCGATGTATTGCCGCAAAGTGGTTTCCATATCGTCAATAGCCTGCCTGGCACTATCCTCATCCCGGTCTTTGGCGGTGATGCTCAAGTCTATATAGCTGCCTTTAACGCAAGTAGATACTGTGGGGTGCTTACTTTTAAACAAGTCCCCTAATTTTTCAGCCAGAAAGGATTCTCCGATCCCGCACAGCTTAAGAACACGGGTGTATATGGTAGCAATTTCCTCAGGAAAACGCTCCCTTAAATAGGGCGCGACCTGATTATCCAGCATATTCTCAAACTCATAGGGCGGGCCCGGCAGCAGGAAGTAGGTCTTACCGCGGTGTTCCAGGATAATGCCCGGCGCCACACCGACGGTGTTATCCATAACCCGGCTGCCTTCAGGCAACAGGGCTTGCTTTAAATTAACTTCCGGCATCCTGATCCCCCTGGCCAGATAACGCCGCTGTACAATCTGCAGTGCCGCATCATCATGGACCATTGGCAGTCCGCATGCCTCAGCCAGCGCTTCCCTGCTGATATCATCCTCGGTGGGTCCCAAACCACCGCCTACAAAGATCAAGTCAGCCTTTGCAGCAGCCTGGCGGATGGCTTCCGCACAACGATGTTGATTATCCCCTACGGTCACCATATGGTACAGATCTATGCCCAAAACCGCCAGGGTTTGCTGCAGGTACTGGGCATTGGTATTCAAAATCTGACCCAGCAGCAACTCCGTGCCTGTAAATATCGCCTCTGCAATCATCTGGCTATCTTCCTTCTTCCTTAAAAGTGTAAACATTAGCTATGCTGCTGCATTAAATACTAACCCGATAATGTTCTCGCTTTCAAGGATAAAATCCTCTATGCAAACTGTGATGATTTCTGATCAGGCCTGCAGCAAAGCTGACAGGAATTGGTCGGGTAAAAAATTGGTTTTGAGTTTCCTTTATAAAGAAGGTAAAATAAACTGGTGTTATATCATAATTAGTGAGGATGCTGTGGAATGACTGCTGACGTAAATATTCTGCTGGTGGTTGCCATCTCTGCAGCTTTATTTTTTGCCCTTACCAATGGTTTGCACGATGCCAGTTCCGTTGTAGCTACATTTATTGCCTGCGGTGCCGCTACTGCCAATCAAGCCCTGGCGATGGCCGTAGTCTTTGGCTTCCTTGGCTCCATGCTGGGCGGCAGTACCGTGGCCAATACCGTTACAAACATTGTAAGCGTCAATATCAACCCTTCACTGCTGGTTATAATAGTATCAGCCATTTTAGCTGCCGTTGGCTGGAATTTGCTCACCTGGTATTTCGGACTTCCCTCCAGCTCGACACACGCTCTGGTAGGCGGCATTATCGGAGCGGTATGGGCTGCCAGCGGTTTTCACCAGGTTCTCTGGGGCTGGGAGGAACTCTTCGGTATGCCGCACCAATTGACCGGCATGATGAAGGTTTTTGTCGCGCTGATGCTGGCACCGCCCCTGGGTTTCGCCGTGGCTTACCTGCTGCAGCTGTTGCTGACCCTGGCGTTGCGCAACGCCAGGAATACAGTCAACCGCTGGTTGAAAGGCATCCAATGGGTTATGGCGGCGGTACTGGCCTTCAGTTTCGGAGCCAACGATACGCAAAAGGTAATGGGTTTGATCACCCTGGCCCTGATGGCCGCAGGCCATCTGGATCAACAGATGGTACCGCTCTGGGTCCGGAGCAGCAGCGCTGCAGTGATGCTTATTGGAACGGCTCTTGGAGGTTGGACCATTATCAGGACTTTAGGGGAGCGAATATTTGATATTCGTCCCATCCACAGCCTCAATGCGCAAGTATCATCAGGAACGTTAATCTTGCTGGCAACCCACCTTGGCCTGCCTGTATCCACCACTCAT
>JAAZLQ010000167.1 GCA_012799255.1 Bacillota bacterium | reverse complement strand
TTCTGTAAGTTAGTATCTAACGAAGACATAGCCAAAGAGAACTACGATTTATCCGTAAACACCTATGTAGAGAAGGAAGATACTAGAGAGAAGATAGACATTAAGAAGTTGAATAAAGAGATAGAGGCTACAGTTAAGAAGCAAGAAGTATTAAGAAAGCAGATAGATGAGATTATAAAGGGATTGGAGGAGAATATTGGTGATTCAACGGAGAACGAGTAAAGACGCACAGTTAGGTGTAATTAGTGAATGGGAGTTAGCCCGTTACTTGATAGACGCTAAGCGATGTATAGATAGTTTGATGTATATAGACGCCAATAGACTGCATTTGAGATTTTTAAATTTACACGGACTTGTGCGTACTTTGGAGGGGTCTTTATATCTAAATAGTGTTTATGTACTAGACCATTTGAAGAAGGCTGCACCCGAGGAATATGGCTATTTGAGAGATAATGACCGCATAATTAAGCGTATCTTTATTGAGCGTAATATGAATGTGGGGCATAAAGATTACGTGTATGAGGACAGAAATCCTAAGTATTTGGGAGATAGGATTCAGGTGCTTAAAGAGAGACTGGTGCACGTAAGAGAGATTTGTCGGGGTATATTGCCCCCTAATGTTACCTTAGACTACGTACCACACGACCCTGTATTATATAGAGTCGCTAACGGGATTACAGCTGAGGTAGAGGAAGGTTTAGGTAACAAAGGTATGCTTATAGGGAGTCACGGAATACAGACAGGGGGAAACCTAGATGCTTATATATTCCAAGACACCGAGCAGTACAAGACTATTAAAAGAGACAGATTAGATAAAGAAAAGGTAGTGATACCGAAGGCTGACGGACTTAATTATTACGAGAGTCTTCAGAATTTCCAAGATTCCTTGATAAAGGTTAATGTGCTAACAGGTGGAAGTGTTTGGATGGGTCTGGATGCACAAAAAGCTGAGATTATAGAGGAAAGTTTAAGGGTAGGTAAGATAACTACACTTATGTGGGCTAAACTTAATGTTACCGACGCGGAAATAGTGGATGCCTTTCAAAATGTATTTAAGGAGGTAGTGTGATATGTTGGCTAGTTTAAAAGGACTCTGCCCGAGCGGTGTTTTATCTGTACCTTTACAAACCTTATGGGTAAGAGGACCAAAGTCTAAGGTGGGCGTCCGTAAGGCACAGGCTATGACTGAGGGAACAGTACCTTGCTATACTTCGGGTGAGGCTGTGTATAAAGTGACCGAGTACTTAGTAGACGGTGACTATATATTTGTGAATGACGGAGGCAGTGCCGACTTCAAGTACCACGAGGGTAAAGCTTATTACACAGACCACGTGGTAGCTATAACTACGAAAGAATCTATAAAAGCTAAGTATCTTTACTACTATTTACAGAATACGAAGGAGTATATAGATGCGAATTTATTCAGGGGTTCTGGACTTAAGAATTTAAGTATCACCGAGTTAGGTAATTACCTAATCCCCCTACCACCTCTCCCAGTCCAAGAAGAAATCGTCCGTATCCTCGACACCTTCACAGAGCTTATAGCAGAGCTTAAAGCAGAGCTTAAAGCAGAGCTTGCAGCCCGTAAGAAGCAGTACGAGTTTTATC
>JAAZLQ010000385.1 GCA_012799255.1 Bacillota bacterium | reverse complement strand
TGTTAAGCGGCTGCAAAAGCAAGCCGCTTCCGCCGCCGACAGATTATGAAATTGATACATCTATCACTAATGAAAATGGTGATGTATATTACGAAATTTTTGTTCGCTCTTTTGCCGATAGCGATGGCGACGGCATAGGCGACTTTTTAGGTTTAAAAGCAAAAATTCCCTACCTAGCAACGCTTGGTGTTAAAGGGTTATGGTTAATGCCAATTCATCCTTCACCTAGTTATCATGGTTATGATGTTGATAATTATAAAGCAATTCATTCTGATTTTGGTACCATTAATGACTTTGATGCAATGATGAGTGAGGCTAGAGCACATAACATTGATGTAATTATTGATCTAGTTTTAAATCATTCCTCTAATTCTCACCCATGGTTTTTAGAAGGAAAAGAAAATTTTACTAATGGTTATGTTAATCCACTAGATTATGCTAATAAAGCTAATTACTATAATTTTTATCGTCGTGACGGTCAAGTAGAATATGAAGCCGCTTTTGGGCCATGGATGCCTGATTTAAACCTTGCAAATCCTTATGTTCAAGAAGAAATTGTCGATATTATGCAGTTTTGGTTTAATCACGGAGTTAAAGGCTTCCGTCTTGATGCGGTCCCTCATTTTTTTGGAAGTAGTATTGCTTCAACAAAACTACCAGAAGGAAAAACATCTCTTCAAGCTAACATTGACTTTATGCAGTGGCTAAAAGAAGAAGCGACAACAATGCGGGAAGATAATTATTTTGTTGCTGAAGCTTGGTACGGGGTAGAAACACAGGTTTCACCTTATTATGCCTCTACGATTGATTCGTTTTTTAACTTCGCCGGTGGCGATGTTAATGGATATATGCTTGAATATATTAGAACAAAAAAAGCAACTCAATTAGCACAAAAAATTGCAAATGTTCATAATCTTAATCGTAGTGTTAATCCTAATGCTTTAACTGCTAACTTTCTAAGTAATCACGATATGGATCGAAGTAGCAGAATGTGGGTTATGGACATGGAAGCTCGTCAAAAACTAGGTGCAAGTGTTTTAATTCTTCAACCTGGAATTCCTTTTATGTATTATGGGGAGGAAATTGGTCTTCGTGGTACTAGAGGAGGAGACAATACTGATGCGAATCGTCGTTTACCAATGATTTGGCAAAAAACCGATGATACGATGAGAACAAATAATCCAGTCGGTGCTACTTTCCCTTCATCTAGTCAAGTCAAAGACGGTGTTAAAGAAAATCTTGAAATGCCATTTTCCCTATTAAATCATTACCGAAAAGTAATTAGTATTCGTAATAAATACAAATTTATCACACGAGCTGAAATACGTGATATCCGTGTTTCAGGTACTAACGATTCAATTACAATGCTTGAAATAAAAGGTCCTAACGAAGGAGAAAAAATTTATGTTGTTCATAATATTGAGCGAGAAGAAGTATCTTTTGATTTAGGAAAATTAAATTTAGGCACCCTAAAAATAACAGATGATATTTTTACAAGTGAAGTAAGGGCTACGCTTGTTGATAACACACTTACTCTTGCTGCCTACTCTTCAGTTGTTTTAGCCGTTAAATAGATAGTGAGGTAATAATGAAACGAAAAAGTGGAATTTTACTAGCAGTGACTTCTCTTCC
>JAAZLQ010000074.1 GCA_012799255.1 Bacillota bacterium | reverse complement strand
GTCAATAGAAGTTTGTGCTCCTGATATTAAATCAACACCGTTTGCAGATGCCAATATGTTACCTGCTGTATCCTGTAGCTGAACAGTATAAGCGCTACCTAAAACATCAGCAGTTCCTTGGTTAAGAATAAGGAAAGGAATAGTTTTGGCTTCAGTAGCTGTTGCATGAGGAGTTGTGTTTAATTTAAGTGCTACCAAGTTGTTTGGTACGGGAGTATAACACTCTACAGTAGCTTTCCATCCTGGTTTCATAACAGAGCCATCGCTCGTAAAATTAAACCCAAGCACACCATTAGGATTATCTCCATAGAATGGCTCTGGAGGAAGATTAGCTCCTGTCAGAGTGGCTAATAGTGGGTCAAGCGGGCTTGAGCCGTTGTAAACAAACAGTTTGTCGTAGTTGTTTTCTGTTTCAAATTCAAGGAAAGTTACCTTGATACGAGCACCTGGTGTTTCTGGTACAAATACCAAGAAATGGTTCTCGTTTCCCGAGTAGTTACCTGTAGCTCCTCCTGTATCATAGAAGAGGGCATTACAGGTTGTCACAGTTCCTGTTTGCATCAAAACAACCGTTGGATCTTTTGATGCATCATCTTGCTGCGCTACTGCTTGCTGAGAAAAAATACCAACGAAAGCGAACATCGCAGCTGTCAAAAATGTTAGTTTGCTAATCATGACTTATGTTTTTTGATCAATGTTATTTGTTTATTTCATATTATGTTACTCTACTCCAGATTTCAACAAATATAATTAATATTTGGAGGATTATCCTAAAATTTAACAAAAAAGGAGCCGCACCAAAGATTGCAGCTCCTTTTATTATCCTAACATACTATTATTGCTTAATAAATTTTTGAACTATAGTTGCCTCTTTTTCAATTACGCGTATAAAATAAACCCCGTTATTTAGTTCAGAAACCGAAATTTCTTTAACAGCTTCGTTCATTTCAAATGAGTTTACAATTACTCCATTGTTTGAATATATTTCGACCATAGCGTTATTGGTGTTCTCACGTGTAATTGTTAACGTGTTAGTTGCCGGATTCGGATATAACACAACTCTTTGTGCAATTTCATTATCCTCTATGTCAGTTGGGATGATAAATACTTCTCCATGATCTGTTACTATAACAGTACCTGTTAGAGTTGTAAAACCTGGTTTTGTAAAAACCCATTCATAAGTACCGCTTTGTAGCAGGAATGTAGCAGTTCCATTAATATCGGTTATCGCTGAGTCGGTAAACGAATCGTTACTAACAACTATTTTAGCTCCAACAATAGGAGGACCGTTGTTTCCGCTTACAACTATAAATGTCACATTGAAAAAAGGAGGATCATGAACAAAATCTATTTCTACTATTTCAGAAGAACCTGAAGTATAAACCGCCTTAACTCCAGCAGTGTGCTCTCCAACCGGAACATTTTGGAAAGTGTAGGTTTCTTCCATAATACCTGTTTCTATCTCTTCATCATCAAGATATACTGTAAATCCATTAAATGATCTTGTTTGGCTTGGTGTACCATTGTAATAGTCACCAATTTCGGGTATAGATACAACAGATATCTGATCAGAAGTAAATTCTCCGATACGTGCGTTCTCGTCAACTACTGCTCCAGGTCTTACAACGTCAAGGACTCTTTTTGTTTTTGCATCAGTAACGGTAATAGTTGTCATATCAT
>JAAZLQ010000254.1 GCA_012799255.1 Bacillota bacterium | reverse complement strand
TAAGATCTAACATAAGTGATAATACAACCAGTGTCCCGAAAACTAAACCCATACCAAATATTGTGGTTCTAATTGATTCTTGAAGTATTTGTGCTGTTGTCATGTTTAGTCGCCTCCTTTATACAGGGATATTACCATGTTTTTTGGCCAGTCTTTTTTCACTTTTACTCATTAACATTTCTAGAGCTGATATAAGTTTTGACCTTGTTGCAGCAGGCTCAATTATATCGTCTATATAGCCTCTAGATGCTGCCTGATATGGATTGGCAAAGTTATCTCGGTATTCATCGATTTTTTGTTTTCTTGTAGCTGCTGGGTCTTCTGAGTTTTCTATTTCTTTTTTGAAAATGATATTAGCTGCTCCATCAGGTCCCATCACGGCTATTTCGGCTGTAGGCCATGCAAAGACTTGATCGGCACCTAAGTGTCTTGAACACATGGCTATATATGCTCCACCGTAGGCTTTTCGTGTAATAACTGTAAGTTTTGGCACTGTTGCTTCTGAATATGCATATAAAAGTTTTGCACCATGCCGAATTATACCTCCGTGTTCCTGAGATACTCCAGGTAGGTAGCCGGGAGTGTCAGTAAAGGTTAAAAGGGGTATGTTAAAGGCATCGCAAAATCTAATGAATCTTGCGGCTTTGTCTGAAGCGTTTATATCAAGACAGCCTGCTAGATTTTTGGGGTTGTTAGCCAGAATTCCTATACTATGGCCTGCAAGTCTTCCAAATCCGGTTATTAGATTTTGGGCATAAAGTGGTTGTACTTCAAAAAAGTCGTTGTCATCTACTATATGCTTTATGACATCTTTCATATCCTATGGTTTATTTGGTTCTAATGGGACTATTGTGTTTAATTCAGGTATTATTTTTGTAGGATTATCTGTTGTTGCTTTGTATGGTGGATCTTCTAGATTGTTAGATGGTATAAATGAGAGCAGTTTTTTTATTTGGTCGAAACATTCCTCTTCCTTTTTACTTATAAAATGTGCTACACCACTATTTTGGTTGTGGGCTGTAGCACCACCTAGATCTTCCGGTGTCACTTCTTCACCGGTTACGGCTTTTATTACTTGGGGACCTGTGATAAACATTTTGCTTATACCTGATACCATGAATACAAAGTCCGTTAATGCCGGAGAATATACGGCTCCGCCGGCACAAGGACCTAGTATAACGGATAGTTGTGGTATGACTCCAGATGAAAGAGTGTTCCTATAGAATATTTCACCATAACCTTTAAGAGCATCAACGCCTTCCTGGATTCTAGCACCGCCTGAGTCATTTAAACCAATAATAGGTGCTCCCATTTTATTAGCCATGTCCATGACTTTACATATTTTTGCAGCATGCATTTCTCCTAATGCCCCACCTATGGTTGTAAAGTCTTGGGCGAATATGAATACTAACCTGCCGTCAATAGTACCATAACCAGTTACTACACCTTCACCTGGGGCTTTGGTATTTTGCATGTCAAATTGGATTGACCTGTGTTCTACAAAAGCATCAATTTCTATGAAGCTGTCTTTGTCCAAAAGCTTTTCTATTCTTTCGCGAGCGGTCAGTTTTCCACTTTTGTGTTGTTTTTGTATGCGTTTTTCTCCACCGCCTTTTTCTATGGTTTCACGCTTTTGCTGCAAAGTTTTAAGTTTTGTTTCAATTGTTTCCATGCTGTTCCTCCTTATCTATCACATAACTCTATTAAGACTCCTTTTGTGTCTTTAGGGTGGATAAAAGAATTTTTTTCAATAAATAAGGCTTCCTGCCGAAAGCCTTATTTATCGTTTTCTTTACTTACTCTTTATAAATTCCACTATTTCTAATATAGATGTACCTGGAGTAAATGTGGCTTTTACGCTGGTTTCTTTAAATCCTCAGCGTCTTTAGCCAATAACGAGAATAACCTTGGTCTCTTTTATTTTAGCATTTCAATCACTCGCGGGCTTGCAGGGTTTGGCAAGGCGAGATTTACTCTGAACTGTCAAGAGCGGAAGTAAAGCTTGTTAACATTGTTTTTTGCATAAAAGCGATGGATTTTTTCTCTCTTTCGCGTTTTAATTGACAATGACGATTCAGCCTTATTTACGCCATGCGGTTGAAAAAGTTGGGCGTAACCAAGCTTTAATTGTCACACACCTTTGAACCTAT
>JAAZLQ010000163.1 GCA_012799255.1 Bacillota bacterium | reverse complement strand
CAGTGCATGCAGGCTTTGATCGTGCTTTTTGGGCGATTATGGACTCAAATATTACAACCTTTATTGCTGCTATCTTCCTTTCACAATTGGGAACAGGTGCGATTCAAGGATTTGCAGTGAGCTTGGCAATTGGTGTTATTTCTTCAGTCTTTACTGCGCTCTTTGTTTCAAGATTAATCTTTGATTTTGGTACAGATGTTCTAAATTCAGAAAAAATTACTATTAGCTGGAGGAAGATAAAATGAAAAGAGTGATTCGTTTTAGTCGTTTTTTTATTCCAGCTCTTATTATTAGTGCTGTAATATTGATTAGTGGAATGTACCGTTTATTTACAGTAGGTATAAATTTTGGTATTGATTTCAAACCAGGGTTAATGCAAGACATTCGGATTGCAGAAACAGCTTTTACGTTGAAGTATACAGGAACTTCTTCTGTTTCAATTGATACAAGTGCACAAGGCTTAGATCTCATAGTCAGCGGACTTGGTTCTGAAAAAACTACGCATCATTTTGGTTATGTACAATATAAAACAGCTGGCGAATTAACAAAGGCTCTTGATGCGATTCCTGGTATTGATGCAAGTTTAAAAATTCCCGCAAATACGCCTGTGATTGACTTGTTTACTTCATCTTCAGTTTCTCGAAGCCTTTCTTCAAACCTTACTCCTGTGTATATTGCTGACACAAAACAAGTACATAGCATTGAAGATGTTCGAGCAGCTTTACAAAGCATTTCCGATATTGCAGTAAAATCGATTGGTGCAGCATCTGATAATAGCTTTCAAATCCGTATGGGTGATGATGGAAGCGATCCTGAAATGAGTAAAAAAACACAAGCGTTTATTTACTCCTTGCTTGGTGAACGCTTTGGTTCAGATAAGGTTGCAGTAATTAAAACAGATTTTGTTGCATCTCAATTTTCAAAAACCCTTGTTTTGCAATCAATTATCTTGGTTTTGGCAACCTTAGCTTTGATTTGGCTCTATGCAACAATTCGCTTTAAATGGGATTTTGCGCTCGGTGCAGTTCTTGGTATTATTCATGATGCACTCATAATGGTTACGGTTTTGGCATGGACTCAAATGGAATTTAATTCTATTACAATTGCTGCGATTTTGACTATTGTTGGCTACTCAATAAATGCAACAGTTGTTGTGCTTGATCGTATTCGAGAAAATATTCGACTCGTAAAGACAAAAAACTTTGTTGATATTATTAACCTTTCACAAACAGAAAGTTTTAGCCGAACTATTATAACAACTTTGACAACAATGCTTGCAGTTCTTGCTTTGTATATTTTTACAAGCGGTTCAATGAAAGATTTTGCTTTTGCACTTCTTGTTGGAATGGTTTCAGGTGCATATTCTTCCATTTTTATTTCTAGTGCATTTATTGCATTTACAAGAAGAAAATGGGTTGCAAGTGAAGAAGAGAAAAAAACACAGGTGAAAGAATTTACAGAAGTTCTCGTATAATTTTATATCGATACTAAAGAAAGCTGCCTTTTTACACTTTGTAAGAGGGCAGTTTTTTTTGCACTCTGTATGTTTTCTTGTATTATT
>JAAZLQ010000252.1 GCA_012799255.1 Bacillota bacterium | reverse complement strand
TTTCTATTTGTTGGTTTGTTGGTTTTGTTCACCTTATAAATTCGACAAAAACAGGGGTGAAGCCTTTATTTTTAATCCGCTAAGCCCCGATTTTATTGAGGCTGTGAGTATGAAATTTTCTCTATATAAAGGATATGAAAACTATTAAGGATGGGCTTCCACCTGACAAACTTACTCGTATTGTAAAATGTGTTCGCTATGCACTCTACTGGGAATTCGATACTGATATAAGTTATGGTAAAGCTCAAAAGCAGTTATATGAAACCCATTGGAAAGCGATAGAAAAGTGCTTGATTGTTCCGCATGATAAAATCTTAGGCGAAGTAATCATTTAATAGAACAAGACCGACAAATTTCAATTTAGAGAGCGAGCCACTTTCTATAATGAGCACTATCTATATTATTACAATGTCCTTCCCTATAGGTAAGATAAGGAATGAAGAGGTGTATTTGATGATGGCACAGGGATTATTCGGTATCTTAATGCTTATGATTTACGTGGTCTTGATTTTTGGCAGCATCGCAGCAGTTGTATTCTTTATACTAGCCGCCTGGAGAGCAATGAGAGCCCATGAATCAATAGCAGAGTCAATAAAAGTGATTGCTGAAGCACAAGCGAAAACAGCAGCTCGGGGCACAGAGAATAAAGAAACGAATTAAATTCAATTTGGTGTTTTAGGGTGCTTTGAGATAATTTGTACTGCCTTTCACAGTAACCAGGGGCAGGGGTAACCAGGGGGACGGTTCCTGTGGCACACAATGTCATGGAGACGGGGTTGTTGACAACTTTCTAGGCTTGCTGCCACTTTCTTTTTGTCAGACATGTAATATGCTCGGTCCTGATATCACCCATCAAAGACCATGGGATATTCTCTTCGGTGTGGTGATATGTGAATCCGCACTTCTCCTGAACCCGCTGAGACTTTTCATTGCCACAGAAATATCCGCACCACAATTTTTTAAGGTTCAAATCTTCAAAACCATAACGAATAAGCTCATTGACTGCCTCCGGGATCAGTCCCTGACCCCAGAATGGTACGCCGATCCAGTAGCCGATTTCGCCTTCGTCTTGAGGGAGCCCGATGTTACTCTCATCTCCAATCATGAGACCGATACTTCCTACCGCATGTCCTGCACTTTTTAGAACAACCGCATAAGTCTCTGGTTTAGAAAGCACACCCTTTATTATTTCCAAACTATTTTCCACACTGGTATGTACAGGCCATCCTGCAATCGGGCCTACCTGGGGATCACTTGCATATCTATATAGATCATCTGCATCCGACTCCTGCCAGGGACGCAGTATTAATCGCTCTGTTTCAAAAATCATATATATCTCTCCTGTTGTCAACAACCCCGTCCCTGTGCCCCATAGGGTATCCCGGCGACAACTTCAGTGTAAAGGACTTCTGTGTGACTCCTGGGGACGATCCTTTTTTGTCACACAGTTGGTTAGGAGTTAGGGGAAAGCAGAAAGTGGGTAGTGGTCAGGCTTGAGGAAATCCCTCTCTAGTTGCGTCGTAGGGGAAGATAGTATCTTCCCGTCCCCCTGTCACCTATTTCTAATTCCCGAAGTTTGAGCGCATAACGATTTCATATTTACCGGCAGAATCCAGGGCATAAACCAGATAATAGCCATATTCCCAGCCGAACTTTTGCACAGTCAGCTCGTAAACCCCGTCAGCATTGAGGTCGGCTGCGGTGATGAAGTTTACCCCCTTACTAAATTCCGGGACGCCGAACAGCTCCATGGTATTATTCTGGTCTGCTTCGAAAGGGCCCTGATAGGGACGCAGGTCGCTGTGCAGCGTCTGGATCCGGTCGTCATGATCCTGATAAAAGATCACATTGAAGACCCCCAGGTTATCGGTTGAGCCGTTGCCGCCCAGCAGGGGATAGCCGGACTCTGAAACAGGATTTTCAGCCAGCATCATATACTCTTCTTGTCCATCGTTATCAAAATCACTCTTATAACATTCAGTGAAATGGGGCTCGGTATTTTCCATATGATTGGTCTTAAAAATATCCCTGAGCAATTGGAGCGCCTCCGCGGTGGGTTCCACATTACCGGCCAGCTGATCCGGGAACTTGATCGTGTTACGGTTGGAGACCAGCCGCTGGTTTTCCGTGAAGCGTTCCCAGGCCTCTCCATAGATGAAATCTGTAGTGAAGCTATAATTCGGTATTTTTAATTCGGCCAGCGCGTCCCCCCGTTTCACCGGTAGATCAAAGATCCGATAAATTGCAGCGCTGTCACCTTCGAAGCTGTATATCTCACCATACTCGGCAAATTTCTGCGGAGCATCCTCCTCTTCAAAGCTGCCCAGGCCAAAGGCCTCCTCGGTAAGCCAAACAAGCTTTTTTGCTACCCCTACCTGCTTATCATTTTCGTAAACATAGTAGGCATCCTTGTTCAGCAGGTCTTTGGCAAAGAAAGGCTCGGCGTCCTTGGTTCCAGTATCACACAGACTGTGCCAGCCTTCATCATCGTAACTGCCTAGCAAAGAACCGTTTACAAAAAAATACTGCGGTTCGGTGTCCCCGGGCGCTGCCGTTTCTTCAGCGGGCGGCGGGCCGCCCGGCTCTCTATCCGGCCCCGAAGTGGAGACAGGTTTGGAACAGCCTCCCAAAGCCATCAGTATGAAAAGGCCGATCATTAGCAGTGAAGTGATTTTAAAATGTCTTTTCACCATGACTTCCCCCTTTGTGACACTTGGGGACGGGATTGTTGACAACTATGTTCATGAATCAATGATTATCCTATACGCCTCAAGAAAACTCACTTTATAATCGCATGGCTGTGAATAAAAAATTCTTCCTGACTGGGCTGGTATTTTTTCTCCAGGCTTTCCAAACCCTCGTCAAAGCGCTCTGCTGCTTGTTCATCTATCTCAAATACAGGACTTTGATGATACACCCATTTTCTGCCGTCCAAGACATCTGGTTTGAGTTCTTTTACCATCATGGCTGCCGGATAGGTCCCATTTCCAAGACAGACATTGTACTTTTTACAGCTTTTAAAACCGTGGCTCACATAATTATTCGGATTACCAAATATCACGATCACATCATAACCAAGTACGGCCGCCTGTGCAAAGGAATACTCCATCAGTTTTTTGCCATAACCCTTTCTCTGATATTCCGGCAAAATGCAAACCGGACCGAAAGTAAGGATGCCTTTTTCTTCCCCAGACTCATCAATGAGTTTTGTTTTCGTATACATGATATTCCCGATGATCTGATCATCAACTTCGATCACCAGATCCAACTCCGGCAGAAAGTCCTGGTGGGATCTGTTAAGTATCACAGGAAATAAGAAAACCGGGATAAGTCGAGTTTGTGTGGGATGACTGGGGAATCAACGGGATGGTGGGGGTTGACGGGAATTCAAGTGAGATAGGTTTCTCAAATTCTGTGATACTTAACAGCTGGCCCCATCATTAGCACCGGCTTTCAGCATCACTGAGGCTGCCAGGGCATTAGTTCCCAGGGCCAGTATATGGCAGCGATGGCCCAGTTCCTGGCGTAATTTCTCCACGATCAGCCGGCCGATTCCTCCGCCCTGCCCATCGATCACGGCAATTTTCACATGTTCTCCCCCAAAATCCATTCTGTTTTGCCCTTATCATAGCATAATCTTACCTGCAATCGGTTATCAATTGCGTCAGAAATATGTGCGGCAAGTTCTATTCCCCCGAAATACTGAGCAAGTAGGTGTTCACGCCAAGATGTGATAATGAATTTATGAAGTAGCTTCAGAATAAATAAAAGACCCTCCCTCTGGTATGACCGGTTCAGCATCAAGCAGTGAGCACCGGTTTAGTGACGCGGCCAACGGCAGCCAGACTGCCATAAACATCAATCACTTTCGTTTCAACGAATATCAAGCGCCGACCGGCTTTGATAACTTGGCCTTCGATCACTATTGTGCCGGAGGAAATCGGCCTTAAAACGGATATATTAAAGTCGCTGGCTACCGTATACTGGCTGGTATCCAGCATACTTAAAGCCGCTAACGAGGATGCAATTGCAGATAAGGAGCAGATAATCCCCCCATGCAATGTCCCGACTGGATTACATAATTCAGGGCGAATTTCAATCTGTACTTGGCTGAACCCGTCCGAACAAGCAGTTACCCTCATTCCCAGATATTGATGATAGGGTTGTGCCTCAAAAAGCCCAACCGTATTCAGCATTTTATCGGCAATCATCATTGTGCCCCTCCACCCTAACTGATTAGAATATTAAGATTATTTCATACAACTAATACTCCATGATTTGCACCCCTTCAGGCGGAATTATCAAATTGGGCTCCGTTTTCATCAGGACTTCTGCAATGGTTGTGTCCGGCGCTATTTCCCGAAGAACCAATCCTTCTTCGGCTACCTCAATCAATGCCAGTTCACTGAGAATCCAATGAACGGATTCTTTGGCTGTTAAAGGAAGCTGGCACTTTTTGAGAATTTTGGGATTGCCGGCTTTGTCGCAATGTTCGGTAACTGCAACCACCATTTTGGCCCCCGTCGCCAGGTCCATGGCCCCGCCCATGCCGGGTACCAGCTTGCCCGGTATCATATAATTGGCCAGGTTACCCTTTTCGTCTACTTCTAATACGCCCAGTACGGTGGCGTCTACATGCCCCCCTCGTATAAGGCCGAAAGAGGTCGTAGAATCAAAAAAACACCCTCCCGGTAGTACGGTTAAAGGCTTAGCGCCAGCATTAGTCAGGTATGGATTCTCATAACCCTCCTCTGGGCTGGGGCCGAGTCCGATCGCACCGTTTTCAGTTTGAAAATCCAATTTAAGGCCTGGGGGGATATAATCAGCCAAAGCAGTCGGCATTCCAATGCCTAGATTAACCAGCATACCGTCCTTAAATAGTTTAGCGCCGCGCCTGCCCACTTTCTCACGCACGTCCATTATTTATCCCTCCTTACAATGCAGTCCACCAAAACACCTGGTGTTACTACATCATCAGGATCCATAAAATCCACCAGATGATCAACCTCAGCTACAACAATGTCCGCTGCAAAAGCCATCTCGGGATTAAAATTTCTCCCTGTGGCCTGATAACGCAAATTGCCTTTTTTATCCCCAATAAATGCTTTCAAAAACGCTATTTTACCTCTTAACGGAGTTTCGAATATCATTTCTCTTCCATTAATTACTCTGACTTCTTTGCCTTCAGCAACCGGTGTTCCTACCCCGGTTGGTGTATAGAAGCCGCCCAATCCCATCCCGCCGGCACGGATACGTTCAATCAATGTACCCTGAGGATTCAACTCCACCTCAAGTTCCCCTTCGCTCATCTGGCGGCCGGTTTCCCGGTTGGTTCCCAGGTGAGATGCGTATACTTTTTTAAACTGCTTGTTCATAATCAGCTTGCCTACGCCTCTATCCGGCCAACCGGTATCGTTGCAGATCAACGTTAAGTTCCTTACATTCCGGCGTACCAGGGCATCACAAATTGTTTCCGGCGAGCCAACCGCTAAGAACCCTCCCACTAAAATAGTATCGCCATCATTTACCATAGCCGCCGCTTGATCGGATGTTATGACTTTTACCATTAAAACTTCACCCCTGATAATAATGGTTTTGCTTTTAAAAAATGGGTTAACCCCGATCAAATATTTATGTAAATGTCGAGGCTGCACCCATAAGAAAGAATGAAGAATAGTATGATTATAGAGAACTTTACTTGTTAACAGGCCTGAAATAGGGGAGCATAAAGTCGTCGCGTTTAGCGAAAGTAACTTCCACTTCCATGCCGATTTGGATGTCGGCCGGGTCGCAATCAACAATACGGGACATAATACGGATGCCTTCATCCAGGTCAATATAGGCCAAAGTGTAGGGAAGTTCATCCATAAAACGAGGCTCCACCATGCTCATAGCGGTTGAGAAGGTAAAGATTGTACCTTTCCCGCTCGTTTCAATCCAATCCAGATTGCCGGACCAGCATTCCGGACAAAATTTTCTCGGGTAAAAAATGTTGCTATTGCAGTCTTGGCAATGTTGGATTAAAAACTTACCTTTTTGGGTTCCTTCCCAGAAAGCTTTAGACCAAGGTTGTACAACTGGCAGCGGTTTTGTCATATCAAATTGCATTAAAAATCCCTCCCCCATACTGTTGCAATATTGTTGAAACCGGAACCACCTGCCGTATTCTGGAAAACGTATTTGCAGTCTTTAACCTGACGCACTCCCGCTTTACCCATCAACTGACGAGCAGTTTCAACATAAGTGGCGGCACTGACTCCGGATCCGGTATGGCCTCTACCGGGAGCATCACCGATAGTGGACCACGGAATATCCCCCCCAAAAGACATTCTGCCTTCCAGGAAATATTTACCGGCTTGCCCTGGGGGGCACACGCCTACGGCTTCAGCCATAATCGGATGAGCGATCGAATAGGCCTGATAGATGTTCCAGAGATTGATTTGTTCTTTGGTTACACCGGCTTGGGCCAAGGCTTCCTGAGTGGTAACTTTCAGCCCCTCTGCCACCTTATCAAAGTCTCTCATTACAACGCTTCCGCTGAAATAGCGTACAGATTCTCCTAGCTTGTAGGCAGCCGACTTGCCTAACTTCTTGGCGAAATCGGCGGATGTCACTACCATGGCGCAACCGCCGTCAGCCAGTACATTAGATTCCCGCTTATGCATCGGGGTTGCCAGCATGTCGGATTCCAGTACTTTATCGACGGATGGAGTTGCTTTGCCATAAAAGATCGAATTAGGGTCTTTTTCCGCCCAACTGCGCAGGGCAGTCACTACCGATGCCATCTCCCGCGCAGTAGTTCCACTTTCGTGCATATATCTGGTGGCCATCATTGCCATTATTAAATTATAGGTTACACCGAAAGGATATTCCCACTGCAGGTCAACCCCCGCTTTACCGAAAAAACTGATTATATCCGGGAGGGGAATGTCGGACTGAACAGTAACATGATGCACAAGTACAGCCTTGGCCAGACCGTTTTCAATCCAGTTTTCGGCCATGCGCAGACAATTGGAGGTTGAGGCACCCCCGGCATTGCATACTACGGTGTCCTTACAACCCTTTAAACCTAATTCTTCCGGCAATTTTCCAAAGGAAAGTTCGGCAGACAAACGGTCCTGGGCTTGTGGCGCAACACTGATAACTCCTTCAATATCATTCTTGTTCAACCCGGAATCTTGAACTGCTTCCATACAAGTATCATAGATAATGTCCCATTGGGTTCTTTCCGGCATAGTTCTGGTAGGAACCTCGCCTATGCCAATTATGGCAATTTTACCTTTGCTCACATTTATTACCTCCTCAGTTGATTTGCTAAATAAAGGTATCCCTAACGGCCTTTAAAAACTCCCGGTCTACGTTCCGCAAAAGCTTTAAGCCCTTCCTGAAGATCCTCAGAAGGAGACAGCCACATAATGCTCCCCCGTTCAATAGCTAAAGCAGCATCCATGCTATCGCAGGTAATTGAATTATTAATAACATTTTTAGCTGCGCGAATCGCCAACGGCGGTTTTGACATTAAGTTATCCGTCAGTTTGTTAATTTCATCATATAAAGACTCCTGCGAGAAAACCTTGTTGACCAATCCAAGCTGTTTGGCCTCTTCCGCTAAAATAATTTCACCGCACATGATCATTTCTTTCGCTCTGCTCACCGGGACTTTCCTAGGAAGACGAACAGTTCCCCCCCAACCAGGCAATAATCCAAGATTAATTTCCAAAAGGCCAAATGTTGCATTAGCTGAAGCATAAACAATGTCACAACACAAAATTAACTCTGTTCCGCCTGCATAGGCTAATCCATTAACAGCAGCAATAACTGGTTTTTCCATATAGGTTATAAGCTGCTGAATCCGTGCTCCCCGTTCATACAAGAAATCATAGCCTTTAATCAAATCCAATTCAGAGAATATACGGATGTCACCGCCCGAGCAAAAGGCTTTGTCCCCGGCACCTGTTAAAACCACACAGCGGATTGAATTATCAAATGCAGTGCGCTGTAATGCGTCCAGTAGTTCAAGCTGAAGGGTTTCGGTCATTGAATTAAACATCTTTTCATTGTTTAACGTAAGCCAGAGAACCTCGCCATCTTTGCCTTTACGTTCCCACAGCAGACGTTTATATTCCGGTTTGAATTCGCTCATCTAATTCACCTCCTATTTTAATTAATAAGATTTGGGCAATCCTATCCATTGCGCAATCATGTTCTTAGCCATTTCTTCTGAAATTGGCGAGAAAATCATTTGTTTGTAGTCCCGGAAATACCTTTGCATGTCATATTCCATTGCATAGCCGTAACCGCCAAGAATCTCCATTCCTTTGATAGCAGCAATTTCGGAAGCGCGCCCGGCTACGATTTTAGCAATGGATGCTTCCATATGATAGGGCATACCTTTTTCACATAAAAAAGCGGATTTGTAAATAATGTTGCGGGCATTCTCGATTTCTACGGCCATATCCGCCATATAATGCTGCAGGATTTGGAACTTGGCGATGGGAACGCCGAAGGCCTGGCGCTGTAAAGAATATTCAATGGCATCCTGTAAGGCTGCTTTGGCAATACCCAGAGATAATACAGCAGTCACAATACGTTCGGGATTCAGTACCATTAATAGTTGAATCCATCCGTTGTTGAGCTGGCCTAATAGGTTCTCTTTGGGAACTTCCACGTTATCAAAGAATATTTCAGTGGTTCCGCAAGCGTGGATGCCCAGTTTCTTAATCGGCCGGATCGTTATGCCGGGAGATTTGGCGTCAACTATAAATATTGACAAGCCCTTGTGGCGCTTGGCAGCAGGATCTGTTATGGCAATCGCCATTATGTAGTCGGCTACATGTGCACCAGTAATGAAAACTTTTTGGCCGTTTAAAATAAACTTATCACCTTTTTTTACAGCGGTGGATTTAATGGCTCCTAAAATATCAGTACCGCCAGCTGGTTCGGTTAGAGCCATACAAAATTTACATTCACCAGCGGCAATTTTCGGTAGAAAAAAATTTTTTTGCTCTTCTGTACCCATCTCTAAAATTGGTTTGGTTCCAAATGACGCGGCACCAATAGCTATGGCAACTGCACTGGACGCGGTAGCGATTTCCTCGGACGCTATAACCATATCTACTATTCCGAGTCCGGCTCCACCGTATTCCTCGGGAATGGCAAGCCCCATTAAACCTAAATCAACAATTTTCTTCCATAGATCATCAGGTGGGAAATTCACATTTTCGTCCATCCAGCGAACATATTCTTTGGTAAGTTCATTGGTACAGAACTTTCTCACACTATCTCTCAGCATCAACTGCTCTTCCGTAAATAAAAATTCCATAAACTAGCCTCCATTAAATTTACTTGCAGAAGTTGATTATTAATCCTCTATAGGACTTCTCGATCAATCAACTCCTACTAATTAATCCTGAGTCTCCCCAAAGTTTGCTAGTCATTATCGCCAACATATGACTCATGGGGTTAATATTGAATAGTCGCGTTTGACAAAATCTACTATGATATCCCTCCTTTTGTTTGTAATCTGTTACTGTGATTATTTCATCATTCATTAAAGCAAATAGTATGCCAACCGCTAAAAATCCTTAATTTAACCGGTTTCATAAGTTTCTTGGCGATATAATCTCTTGCTGCGGAGCGTTTATGTGACAAATATGCGACGGCGAAATACCTTCCCTGTGCAATAAATGGGACATTTGAATTGTAAGCCATTCAAATGCCCCATAAATGAAAGTTATTATTAAATTAAATGTCTTATCTAGCCATTAATGTTTTCATCCGATTTAAGCCCGAACATCTTTCCATGTATATTAACAAAAATAATAACACTTAAAAAATATGCCCGATATTAATCATCTAGGCTCAATACGCCTTTTCGAGGTATCAATTCCCATTAATCGAGCCAGATTTCCGCCAAAAATGGCACGACGATCCTCATCGGTTATAGCAGGATACCCATAATCTGCCTGCATGTCTTCAGGAATTTGAAAGTCCTGCAGCCCGATAACTGCTGACCGTATTTGCAATCCAAACCCGGCGCAATCAGTTCCCCAGATGATTCTTTCGGGACCCACAAAACGAAGGGCTTCACCGATTATATGAGCAAACTTACGGGGCGCGCTTAATGCCCAGGGAACCAGTAGACTTAGACATAAATACACATTAGGATGTCCCAGAGCCACCATGTTAAGTTCGTCACAGTATGGATAACCCATGTGAAATGCCACTATTTTAAGGTCAGGGAAATCCCGGGCTACATCATCCAGCTGAACCGGGCGGCAGTATTTGCTCTTACCGGGCGGTACCCAAACAAATCCGGTATGCATATCCAATACAATGCCTAGTTCTTCAGCCTTTTCATAAAACGGCCATAATTCGGGGTCATTCATATAGGTGTCTTCGGGTGAGTAATACTTAAAAATTTTAGCACCCTTTTCTTTTACCCAATATTCCATTTCCCAGATGGCGTTTTTTACACCGCGGTATTTCACCGGCGAAAGGTTGGGTTGATACATGAAACGATCCGGATGCTTTTCCACTACTTTGGCCATATCGCCGTTGCTGCACCAGCGGCTGCTGTATCCGGTGGTATCCATCATTGATTCAGGCAACAAACAGGCAATATCGACTCCGTACTTATCCATAGCATTTAACAGTATTTCGGGATCTTTTTGCTTGACTACTTCCCATTCTTCAACACCCTCGAAATATTTGGGATCTACACCCGTAGCCAGCGGGCGGCCGATATTGGCGATGGCCCTCCACCACATTTGAACTCCTGGGAAGTGATTTAATGGCTCCATATCACCAATCATATGAAATTCCGGGTCAATCTTGAAATAATCATTTTTAACTAATTCCGACATTATGAAAACTCCCTTCTCAATACATTTTTGGTTTAAAATCTTTGTACCACAAATGCAACAATAAAAATTGCCTCTCTTTTGAAAGTGACATTTAATATATCAGCTATTCAAATGCCCCGTAAATGGTCTTTCAGCAGATTAAATCTGCTCTAAACCCAAGCATCTTTCTAAAAACCGTTTAGCCTTTTTGTCCAGTCCATCAATTTTCCACAATTCCGGATAGAATTCTTCAAAGCCAGCAGTCGGGTTTACAGCACAGGTTGCCCACTGGTTAGTCATTAAGGCAACATAACATTGCTGACAACGCGAACACTTAACAATTTCCTTGGTTCTTCCACTTTTAACTTTGACCGGCCAATAAGGATCCGCAATCGCTTGCCTGCCTAGGGAAATGATATCAGTTTTACCGCTCTTTATAGCGTTGGCAGCCGTTTCAGGATTGATCCAATTGGGAGTGATAACCGGTAATCCCCCGGATGCTTCCTTAAAACCTGGGGCCCACCCGGTAAAATCGTCTTCACCATCGGGCGCAAAAGATTTACCCGGACATTCGTAAGAGCCCTGGGACACATTAAAGAAATTAGCCCCGGCATCTTTAAAGAGGGTGACAAACTTGCAGGCTTCTTCATGACTTAGTCCACCAGGCATAAGCTCATCACCCGAAAGGCGACAGCCCAAAGCCTTATTCGGCCCAATTTTTGCTCTGACTCTTTCGATTATATTGGTAACTACCCTGCCACGGTTTTCTAGACTCCCACCATATTTATCCATGCGTTGATTGGATCTTGGTGACAGGAATTGGTGTAGCAAATACCCATGCGGCGTGTGCAATTCTACGGCATCAAAGCCTAATGAGTACGCATGGCAGACTTGCTCAACCATAACGTCTTCCATCTGCTCTATTTCTTTAATTGTTAGCTCCCTGGGGGTATCTCCAAGAACTGTGTGGGCCAGTTCAGGTATATGTTGTGATATGCCTTGCAGAATAAACATCTTTATTTTTTCATATTCATCATCCGGTATTTGCTGAAAATCGGAGTAGTCGCCGAGTGCTTCAAGCAGTTCCGGAGCATATTTTTTGAATTGACGAAGATAACCTTTGTTGAGTTTTCTTAAATCCACTTCCATACGCACCGCCGAAGGAGCACCTGCGGAAATAGTAGGATCTTCAATATAGGGATGACCTTGCCTACCCCACCCCGGGCTTATCTGAGCACAAATTTTGGTCTTATCATATTGGTGTACTATTTCAACTAAGCGGCTTAGGTATCTATGATACCGCTCATTGTGCAGGGAAAGGGGATTTAAAGAGTCACTTCCCCTCCATAAATAAGGATTGGCTACAATGCACTCGGTAATAATCAGGCCAAAGCCTCCTCTCGCCCTAGTAGCATACCAGGCATATGTCTGCTCACTGGCAAAACCATATGGACCGCTGTAACCCATGTTCATAGGCGCCATGGCGATGCGGTTTTTCAGTTCGATGTTGCCTAGATTGATAGGCTCAAACAATACATTTACGGGCATTTCTTTATTCCTCCTTTGAGTTTAAAGTTTTTGGGTTAAACCTATTTCATTAAGTGCATCAAAATAATACATATGTTGCTTTTTGTTTAATTAAATTATAATATCCTTATATAGGCAATCCAATCATCAGATTTCCGGATTCTATACAAAATTGTACAGATGCTTCTAATCTGTTTGACTTAATGCAAATTTTTAGGAGGTAGTAATGGGGAAAAAAGCAGAGTATAAAAGTGCAATACGTTCTCGACGTATGATAAGACAGGCCTTTTTGGAACTTATGCGGGAAAAGGAATTAGGGAAAATCACGGTTACGGACGTGGTGACCCGTGCCGATCTTAATAGAGGCACTTTCTATTCTCACTATCAGGATATAAGAGCCGTGATTGAGCAAATAGAGAACGAAATCATTGATAACATGTTAGAACTACTGGGTGATTTTCATTATAACAAGTTTTTTGATGATCCCCTTCCACTTCTCCTCAAGGTGTCACGGAATATAGAAAAGGATTTAGAATTCTATCGGGTACTCATTAATTCAAGTGGGTCACAACAGTTTCTTATTAAACTCGAAAATGTTTTTATTGAATATATGAAAAATAATAGTGATATTCCTGAGCACATAAAAAGAACACCAGAATTTATTATCCGAGCCCATTTTTTTGCTGGGGGAATTATTAATCTGTATCAGGTGTGGTTCTGTGGTCAAATTGATAATTCACTTAGCGAATTATCATTAGTTATCAGTCAGTTTATTACCACTAATGCAAAGTTATTTATGGAATAGCAATCTTGTAATATAGTAAAAAGAGAGTCTTGCATAACTCCAAAAACATAAGAAAATCCAAACAATCTAGTTTTACTACTGCCATTGACTAGGCAGCGGATTCTTATCATCAGTCTTCTGATGGATTATTTTAATACAATTACACT
>JAAZLQ010000057.1 GCA_012799255.1 Bacillota bacterium | reverse complement strand
CTCTAACTTCAGTATATGAGTCTCATTATCGGAGAGCTTCGCAAGATTGTTTCTGAGAGCAATTGCCATACCCACAATAGCGGCAATATTTTCAGTTCCAGCACGGAGTCCGGATTCCTGAGATCCACCATCACTGAAGGAAGCTATACTGATGCCTTTTTTGATATACAAAAAGCCAATGCCTTTGGGGCCATTGAACTTGTGAGCAGACGCGGAGAGCATATCTACACCCAACGCCTTTACATCAATATTGATATGACCAATCGCCTGGACCGCATCTGTATGAAAAAGAGCACCGTGCCCATGAGCAATTTGAGCAAGTTCTTTGACAGGCTCGATTGTCCCAATCTCGTTATTTGAATACATTACAGATACTAGACGGGTATTGTCTGTAATGGTGGAATCTAATGCATCTGGCGTAATTAGACCTTTTGAATCTGGATTTATATAAACAACAGGATAGCCGAGACGTTCTATTGCTTCGCAAGCCCTAAGCACAGCATGATGCTCGATGGCAGAAGTAATGGTTGCTCTCTTGTATGTGTCGAGAAAAGCCGACCCTTTGATTGCCCAATTGTCGCTCTCCGTGCCGCCGGATGTGAAATATATTTCTTCAGGCAGCGCGTTAATGGCTTCAGCAATTATTTGTCTGGCCTCAGCAAGTGCTTTCTTGGGCTCACGAGCGAAAGAATATGGCTGTGATGCATTACCATACTCATTCAGCAGGTATGGCGTCATGGCTTCGAACGCTTCGTTATCCAGTTTTGTTGTTGCCGCATTATCGGCATAGATAAACTGTTTCATAAGTCACTCACTTAAAAAGGACGCATCCTTCTTCTTTGAACTCCTCAATCTTAATTTCAAGATCCTCAACTTCGCATCCAAATGTATCCGCCAGACATGAAATACACAGGAACTCTTTAGCGTCTTTATCCAAGAGCTTTCTATGAAGTGCAATCCAGTCTTTTTTCAGTTCTGTGTTACATGATTTACACTTCTTGACTTTCACGATATTGCTCCTTAATTGTGATATCCGGGATAGTCGTTCCGCCAAATTCACCTTCATCGATAATCCCAAGCTGAGTTTTTATCACTCTTCGCATTTCCATTGCCGGCGCGAGGCAGTACGTTTCAAACAGTGAGATGTTCACTTTGCTAACATCGGTTGCATCGGGGAAAAGAAGCTTTAAGTATCCAGTACAAATGCGCTTTATTGCTTCGGTGTCTCTTGTTGCAGAGTTCTTGGGCAATTGCAGGAGCTGATCTACAACTGCGCGATATGATAGCTCATCACGCAAGTAATGCATTATCTCTCCAAAATACTCTGTGTTTAGAGCCCAACCGTTCGCTTTAAGGCTTTCTTTCATTTTGGGAATATTCCAACCTTTAATGAAACCATGGAACCTGTCAAGTAATGCTGACTCATGGAAGATATCAGGGAGATCCTTAAACATGTTCTGATTAACATCCATGAGTTCTGAGTCTATATTCCCAAGGAGGATAAGCCCCGCATCACCAACTCCCCTCGAATCACCAACACGATACTCACCACTTTCAAGATAGCCTTTCAAAGCTCCTTGCATTTCCATGGCATCCGTAAACTTAATACTCTGTATCTCATCGAATGCGACATAATCATAACGGGAAACAAGACCTTGTGTTCTCTTGCTTATGTCATAGAACATCTTAGCCCGTGATATGCTTCCACCACTAACAAGCCATCCATATTTGCTAATCTGAGCAAATACATATGACTTTCCGGTTTCTTTAGGTGCAAGCTCAATCAAGTTGATTCTCTTTTCAACAAAAGGAAGCAACCGACTCAACATGGCCATTTTCTGAGTTTTGCTGACATATCCTTTTGGGTTGTAGTCAATGGCACTCAAAAGAACATTAATCCATTCATCAATCGTAAAATACTGACGAGCTTCTATATAGTAATCGAGATCTATTGTGTAAGGGCAGAATGGCTGAAAATCAATCAGTTTGAAGACGTTCCCTTTATCTCCCTCTTCCATATCAATTTCTACAATTCCCCAGACCTCTGTCGGAGATAGCAGATAATCTCTATTTGCCTCAATAACATCCCAATCAACAATTGCTTCACCCTTTTTCTTAGGAACCTCGAAATCAGGCAAAGAGAATAAGGCGGTTTTCGTTTTGGCG
>JAAZLQ010000232.1 GCA_012799255.1 Bacillota bacterium | reverse complement strand
GCAGAAGTAAAGAAGGTAAAGGGAATCAGGCCACCTTGCTGCAAGGTAAGAATGGCTACTAGGGCGGAAGCCCCCCCGCCAAGTCCATTGAACAGAGCAACCATTTGGGGCATCTGAATCATCAAGACTTTGAACGACAACCAGACACCAATGGCACTACCAACTAACAGACCTGCCCCCAGCACCCACATACTAACAACATTAGCTTCGATCAAGGTGACAACAATTGCACCAGCCATGGCAGCGGATCCAACTAAGTTTCCTTTTACTGCCGTTTCAGGCGAGTTCATGAGGCGAATTCCGTAGATGAATGCTGCAATAAACACCAATTGTAGAATTAACATCTAAGCCTTCCTCCTCCGCTCGCTCTTAAACATTTTCAACATGCGATGAGTAACCAAAAAACCACCTACCACGTTGATCATGGCCAAGACAATGGCAATAAAACCAATGATTTGGCTTCCTGTCGCCAGGGCTAACCCAGTAGTAGTTAATGCACCGACAATGGTAATTCCCGACAGCGCATTCATACCTGACATGAGTGGCGTATGGATCAAGCTTGGTACATCGCTAATCAATTTATAACCGAGTAAAGCCGCTCCAACGAAGGCTAGGACCAGAACAAGTTCCCTCATTAAACCTCTCCCCTCAACCTCATAGATTCTAGAGTTCCTTCATGAACGATCTTCCCGTCATGGGTAACTAAGGTGTTTCTGACAATCTCATCATCTAAGTTAAGAGCAATCTTGCCATTATCCACTAGGTTGGCAACAAAGTTGAGTACGTTCTTGGAAAACATAGCCGTGGAACTTGTAGGAACGGTTCCAGGTATGTTTTTTGTTCCATCAATAATCACGCCATAATGCTCTTCAACTGCACCACCGTGAGTTAACTCACAGTTGCCTCCCTGGTCAATAGAAATGTCCACGATCACGGATCCGGGATTCATGGTTTGCACCATTTCTTTCGTGATCAGAATTGGAGCTTCTTTTCCAGGTACCAGTGCAGACAGGATTACGATATCCGCTGCAGCCACCCGCTCTTGGAGCGCCTCACGTTCTTTTTCTAGCCACTCAGGGGCAAGGTTCTTAGCATAGCCACCTTCTCCAATGGCCAACTCTTCAGGAATGGGTAGATCTGCAATTCGTGCACCCAAGCTTTGAGCTTGCTCACGGGCGTCGGGACGAATGTCGGCAGCATAAACTACCGCACCCATACGTTTAGCTGTGGCAATAGCCTGCAATCCAGCGACTCCAGCCCCCACTACCAAAACTTGGGCAGGTTGAATCATACCCACAGCAGTGCCCATCAGGGGCAAAAACTTAGGAATGCGATTGGCTGCCATAAGCAGACCTTTATATCCTGCTACAGTACTCATGGAGGTAAGTGCGTCCATGCTCTGTGCCCGGGAAATTCTTGGAATAGAGTCTAAAGTTAGGGCAGTAACTCCCCGCTCAGCCAGATTCTTTACCATCTTATGATTTTCTGGCGAGGCGGGATGTAAAAAGGTTACTAGCGTTTGTCCAGGACGTAGTAATTCGGTTTCGTGGAGGTTTAATCCCTCATGGAATTGGGGTTCTTTAACCTTGAGAATCAGTTCCGCACTCTGATAAACTTCTTTCACGTCAGCGACTACAGTTGCACCTGCTTCCCTATAGGCTTCGTCACTAAAAAATGCTCCTACACCTGCACCTGTTTCTACCAAAACCTTGGCGCCACCTTGCACAAATTGGGTAACGGTTTCTGGTGTGGCGGAAACGCGCCTTTCACCGGATAAAATCTCCTTTGGTACTCCGATTGTTAAGCCTTGGTATTTCATTAACCCAGCCTCCATAT
>JAAZLQ010000337.1 GCA_012799255.1 Bacillota bacterium | reverse complement strand
GCTAAATCTATACCATATATTAATCAACCACCCTATTTTTTGCAAGCTCTTCCAAATGCCAAATAGCGACTAAAACTCCCAATTTCGGTCAAAAAATAAAATTAGCTCCTGAAAGCTAGCGTTGTCACCCCAAAGTGCCCCAACCTGACTTCTGGTCCCACACTACTACTCCAGAACTAACATTGCATTCCAGGCAAAAATCCAGATCATCCCAGAGATTTAAGTCCTGCAAACGCTTCCCATGTTCACTGTCGCGCAGCTCCTCCAGGGGAGTTTGCTCGTAAACCAGCTGAGCCACTCTAGCCCCATCACGAAGCTCATAACCTTGCAAATAACTTAGAATCAAACCGGCACACCAGGTATCTTCTAAGGAGAACTTCCCGCGCAATCCTGCAGGTAAAAATAGCAGATCAGGATGACCTTGAATGTGCTCTGCAACTGCCTTAGCTGAGCGGAGACTAGCTAACACAACCTGGCTTGCTCCCCGGGCCGCTTGAATCGCCCTTGTGCCATTGGTGGTTGAACAGATTAGTTCACCTCCTACATAATGTTGCCCAAAATGCTCAAGGGGAGAGTTGCCAAAATCAAAGCCAGGTATTTTCAGCGCCTGTCTCTCGCCGCCTAAAAGAAGTCTGGGATTCGCTTCTTTTAGTTTCAAGGCCTCTTCCACTTCTCCTACGGGAAAAAAGCGCTCAATCCCTGCTTCAAGGGCGGTTAAGACTGTAGTAGTAAAACGAAATACATCGATGACCACACAAGTCTTGCCGGTGAAATCATGGTGTTTGGCTTCTGCCGGACTTAAGATTACTTCAGCTTGCATGTCCATCTCCTCCCAAGCGCAAGCTAGCCACAGCATTGAGTGCATAGTCACTTCGCTGACCCACCCGATAACTAAAATAACCAGCACTAGCAATCATGGCAGCGTTGTCGGTGCAAAGATGCTTGGGCGGATACAAGAGTGTCATACCTTCTTGTTCTGCCTGCTTCTGAACATGTTCTCTAAAGGTTGAGTTGGCGGCTACACCACCTGAGAGAATTACCTGTTTAACTCCCTGTTCACGGGCGGCGGCCATTAACTTTTGGGTGAGCACATCAATGATCGCCCATTGAAAGCTAGCGGCAAAATCGGCCAGGGGAACATCTTCCTGCTTTTGCTTGGCCTGGTTTAGATAGTTCAAGGCAGCGGTTTTTAGCCCACTAAAGGAGAAATCGAAATTACCAGGCTCTAATAAACCTCTAGGAAAGGAAATGGCATGTGGATCGCCTTCCCTTGCTAGCTTTTCAATCTGGGGGCCACCTGGGTAAGGTAACCCTAGCACCCGAGCCACCTTATCAAATGCCTCACCTGCAGCATCATCCCTGGTGCGACCTAAGATTTGGTACTCACCTAGCCTGGGAATTACCAATAGATCAGTGTGTCCACCAGATACGGTAAGGCAGACCAGGGGAGGATTTATCTCTTGCCCGGTCAAAAAGTTGGCATAAATATGCCCCTCGATATGATTTACTCCAACTAGCGGTTTCTTAGCTGCAAAGGCTACGGCCTTAGCTGCACCAACCCCCACTAAGAGGCTACCCACCAATCCTGGACCATAGGCAACTGCAATCACTTCTATATCATCAAGGGTTACTTCTGCCTTAGCTAACGCTTCATTAATAACCGGAAAGATGGCCTCGATATGATGGCGCGAGGCGATCTCCGGTACCACTCCCCCATATTTTTGATGTATATCGATCTGGGATAAAACCACGTTGGATAAAATCTCAGTTCCGTTCTTGATTACTGCCGCAGCAGTTTCATCGCAACTAGTTTCAATTCCCAGTGTTAATCCACTCTTCACCTAATTCCCTCCACATAATAAGCGCGTCTTCCTTGTCGTCTTGGTAGTACTCTTTCCGAATCCCTTGGGGGACAAAGCCAAGTTTCGTATAGAGGGCTTGCGCTCCAGCATTTGATACCCTAACTTCCAAAGTCATGGCCACAACGCCCCGGGCCACCGCAGCCCTGGTGAGAACATCAATCAGACCATGGCCAATGCCCTGGCGTTGAAAACTTGGATGCACCGCAATATTGGTAATATGTCCCTCATCCAAAATGATCCAGATTCCAGCATACCCCACAATGCGTTCTCCCACAAGTGCAACAATATAAATCGCGTTGTCGTTGCGGGTAATTTCACTTAAGAAGATGTTTCTGGACCAGGGATTGGGAAAACACTTTCGTTCCACTAGCTGTACTTGGGGGATATCATCAACTGTCATGGGCCGATAGACTACGCTTTGTCCTGCCATTTTCGCTCAGCCTCCGTCTGACGCATATAAGTTGGATTAAGACTAAAGGCATCATGGACTTCTCCGGCTAAGTAGCGGATGTAGCCCAAATGCGCGGTTGCACTAGGACGCAAAAGGCTTTGGGGCGCATCAGGGAGGATAGCCCGCGGCAAGGATGCTTTGATCTCTTGCGCATAGTTCACAGCCCCATCTCCCACAAAGAGAAACTCTTGGTTTTTTTGCGCTAGGCACCAAGCAATTACGTCCTGCAACGTTCCATAGGAGGGTTCGTTAAGTGCGTTCCCTTCCCTAAACGCTTGCCAAAAAGCGGTTTTCCGCCGCGCATCCACTAAGGAAACCACAATTCCGGGAAAGAACTTAAACTGCCAACCATAGGCTTCTAAAGTGGTCACCCCCACCAATGGCGTCTTGCGTGCAAAACTAAACCCCTTCGCAGTTGCCATGCCAATTCTTAGCCCTGTAAAGGAGCCTGGACCGGTTACAACACTTATTAGACCTAGCTCTTCCATCTGGACACCAGAATGGCCCAAAAGCTCTTCTAAGGCGGGCAGAAGGCGTTCTGAATGGGTGGTTCGAATATTCAGTAGTGATTCACCTACGAGCGTTTCGTTAGATAACAGCGCCACTCCGCCGGTCATGGTTGAGGTGTCAATGCCTAGAACGTACACTAAAAAGCCCCCTTAATTCCTCTTCAATCTCTTTTCCCCGTTGCCCCTGACCTATAAAGGTAAGGGTTCGCTCAGTGGGGTCAATATGCCCGAGGGCAATATCGAGCCTTTCATCTGGCAGATGATCAGTAAAGAGTTCGCCCCACTCCACAACCGTGATGCCAGCACCGTAAAAGTAATCTTGATAACCAACTTGTTCCAACTCAAGTTCGTCCTCTAAACGATAAAGATCAAAGTGGTAGAGCTCAATCTCTGCCCCTTGGTATTCGTTGATAATAGAAAAAGTCGGGCTAGTGACCTCATCAGTTGAAAGACCGAGAGCCAAGGCCACACCCTTTACAAAGAGAGTCTTACCTGCACCTAACTCCCCATTTAGATTTAGTAAGTCACCTGGAGCGAGTAACTTGCCTACTTTTTCCCCAATCAGCATAGTTTCCTCTGGATTGGTTGATGTGATCGTAAACAAAACCTTTTTCCTCCCTGGGTAACACCTAGAAGGGATTCAGACCCCTAGTGGGGTCTGATCTCCTCTTGGCTCTTATTGAGCATAAACCACTTTACCGTGGATTAGTACCTGTTCTACTTGTGACTGAATATCTAAGGGATCGCCACTCCATAGTACCAGGTCAGCCATCTTGCCAACTTCAATGGAGCCATAACGATCATCTATGCCTAGAATCTGCGCCGGATTGATGGTAATCGCTTTGAGAGCTTCTTCATAGGGTACTCCCGCTTTTACTGCATAGCCAGCAGCAACCGGTAAGTAACCAACTGGAACTACTGGATGGTCCATGGTGATGGCTACAGGAATTCCACCTTCCCAGAGCGCCCTTAGGGTGTCGAAGGATAGTTCTTTGAGCTCGATTTTCGAGCGATTGCTCAAAGTTGGTCCAACAATTGCCCAAACGCCCGCTTCCTTGAGTTCGTTGATGATTTTGTGTCCTTCAGTGCAATGCTCAATGCTGATCTTTAGACTAAACTCCTTGGCAATCCGAAGTGCCGTCATAATATCATCTGCTCTATGGGCATGAACCCTCACAGGTAGTTCACGTTTTAAGGCCCGAGCTAACACTTCTAATTTAAGATCTCGCTCAGGTGCTTTGTCTGGGTCAGTCTTAGCTTTCTCCAATTTCTCCAGATAATTCTGGGCTTTGACTAAATTCTCGCGCAAAATTGCGGCGGTGGCCATCCGTGTGGAAGGTGATTTCTTCTGATTGGAATAAACCCGTTTGGGGTTCTCTCCAAAGGCCATTTTTAGTCCACCGTCTTCTTTAATAATCATCTCTTCTACAGTGTTGCCATACAGGTGGACAACTACGCCTTGTCCCCCTACCACATTGGCACTTCCTGGCAAAACGCACATGGCTGTAACACCCATCTTCAGTGCCTCAGGAATACCTTCTTCATGGGGGTTAATACCATCTAAAGCCCGCAAATGGGGTGTTATCGGATCTGTCATTTCATTACCGTCAGAACCTTCCCAGCCCACACCTTCCTCATACACTCCCGCATGACCATGAGCGTCTATTAAG
>JAAZLQ010000025.1 GCA_012799255.1 Bacillota bacterium | reverse complement strand
TTTGAATGATAGCAGATGAAAGGGTTTTCTCCAAATCTATTAGGGGGCTAGATAGGAAACCACCATGTCTACCTTTCCAGTCGCTTCAAAATCCCTAATATCTTGATGGAGAAATTTCAGGTTGTCATACCCCAATTTTTCTGCCATCTGATTACAGAACGAAACTACATCTTTCTTCAAATCTAAACCTATAAGTTCAACGTTTAACCCCAAGTGTTCAACTAGAAAATGATAGAGTGCAAAAGTAAGGTACGCTTTACCACTACCGAAATCCACTATAGTCAGGGGATGTCCGTTAGTCTTGGCCGTTAAATAGGGCAAGCAGTCTTCCACAATTTCTAGATACTTGTTCAGTTGTCTAAACTTGTGATACCGTTTAGCAAGTACTTTTCCGGACGAGTTCATCACGCCCAGCTCAACCAGGAAAGGATAAGCAACACCTTCTTTAAGCAGATAACGCTTAGAACGATTATGCTCTAAAGTAACATCGCTCTTCTGACGGCTTGGAGGGTGCTGAAGAATCTTCACGACTCCCTTTTTACTGACTAAGACTTGCCAATCCGCCTGGACAGTATAAAAGTTTGCTTGCCTAAATGTGTCTTCCAGATCCTGCAAGATTAGCTGTTTGGCATCTTGAACCGTGAGATTGTCATGAATTTCTCTGTCGGGATAATGGTAGGTTGCTTGATAATGAAGAATCCCCCTGAGCTCCACAGGCCGGAGAGATACCTTCCCATACGGTGGATCCCCCTTCTTTCGTGGTTTACTTAAGACACCTGCTAAGAGATTTTGTCCTGAGAGGATCTCCCCAAGGAGAACCTGTAAATCGTTAGTCTTCTGCACTACTACCACTTCCCTATTTATCCAGCCACGATCTTTTCAATCAGAGGCTGCAAGAAATCATGCTGATCATTGATCCAGAGTAACATAGCCATGTTCAAGTCGGCCATCTCAGTATTTCCTGCATCTAGGTAATATGAACTGAAGAGCACCTGAATCAAGTAGACAATGAACAAAAAGGAGTATCCCTCCGTTTTTTCCAGACGTTGAACGGAACCATATCCCTCGATCAGAGCTTGCACGACACTCAACCACTCATTCCTCAATCTTGGGTCAGGAAACATCTCACTTAAGATGGCTGTGACTAAATAACAGAGATCAAAGAGACGGATACCCATGCGGACCCGATCAAAATCGAGGATCCCCACTACCCGTTCTTGTTGGAAAACCAGATTACCCGGATGAAAGTCCCTATGAATCAACTGTCTCGGCAGAGCCTCATAGGGATTAATCATTTCACCGCCGATTGCCTGCTCTAAATCATGCATAGAGTGGAGAAACTTCGTGGTCGCATAACCTTGAACAGTTGGCCAAGCATAAGTGGCAACCTCATGGAATAGGTCAAAAACTGGGAAAGCTTCACTGTGACCGTAAGCAGCCAACCCTTGATGTAAGCGGGCCAAAGCGACCCCAGCTTCCTTAGCAATGGCTGAGTCAAATCTAGGGAGTTCGTTTCCAGGCGTCCCCTCCACAAAGGAGTACAGGACATAAAATCCACCTTGATGTTCAGCCCAAGGTGTACCCTCCCTGGTATAAAGCAGCGGCGAGATTGGTTGTCCATTCTCCAACAACCAGTTCAGTAAGTCGTACTCTTCCCAGACCCGCGTGCGGGTTGACCTATATTTGAGAATATAAGCCGTATCGCCAAACTCAACACGCCAAGCTGCATCAGTCACAGGTGAGATTGTGGCTTGCGTAAGCTCCGGATCCCACTTTTCTAGAAGGTCCCTCACTCCTGCTCCTCCTGTCCATCCAAATGTCGTGGAGACTCACCCAATCGACGGCTCAACACCCACTCCCTATTCTTTACGATCTCTTTCCCTATCTCATCAACCGCGTTCATGATCCACATATAGGTTTGGGTGTTCGGTTCATAATTTGCTTCACCGAAAGAGTGAATTCTCCCCTGCTTTTGCAGCTCATTCACTTGAGCAAATTCCTCCCGTGCCCCCTTAGCATAAACACCGTAGGTCCGTCCTTCATTTTGGTTGATCAAGGAAAATACTGGAACATCGCTTGGACCATCGGCAATGTAGATCATGTTTTGAAATGGAATGCGACGATCTTCTCTGGGTATATGTGTGTTCACATCAATTGTCCCTATCTTGTTTACGCCTTTATTGATCTCAAAAATTGCCCGCGTCTTTGTGGTATTGTCAATGACAAAGCTGATGTCTTGAATTGTGATGTCTTCCTCATTAAGTTCGGGAACCCCAGCTTCGAGATAACCTGGAGGAAGTTGCATTTCTACGAACTCACAAGCCCAAATGCCATCAACATGCTCAGCAATCTTGCTCCCGAGGATCATTTGACGCAAACCCGTACTAACAATATAGTGTTCCACTTTGATGTCGTATTTACTAAAATTAGGATTCTTGGCCACATGCTGCTTTACGGCTGGAAAGAACTCGGGCAAACCTGGATAAAACTGCAGTTCACTTCCTAGTTTCCGCAGCAATCTGTTATTTAGTCCTTTAAAAATTCCCGCACGCACATAGGCAAGAATGTGATTGAGGTAAATACTATCCTCGCCTACCATCTCTTGACCTTCCCGGCGTAGGTACTTCGGCAACGAATTTACTTCCTTCCAGAATTTCCGTCCGTCAACTCCATAATGCCTAAACAGGGGTTCCTGCATGTAACCGGGAATTAGAGTCTTATCGAAGTCCCAAATAACGGCGATATTTGTCTGGGTAAAGATCTCAGAAACCATATGACCAACCTCCTACAGATGGATAGGAATCTTTGTTCCCCACGATATCTCTTTGTCATCTACCCTACAATTATAGACAAAGGTCTGAACACCACCATCGCAGGCTGCTCTGAATGCCTGATCAAAAGCCGGATCGATGTGTTCAGCCGGTTTGAACAAGTTGGCATCTGACCTTTGCACGACAAACAACATCGCACAAGCAAACTCGCCACTAGCGTGTAGCCTGGTTAAGGCTTGGACATGCTTTCGTCCCCTCTCAGTAACAGCATCTGGGAACATAGCAACCCCATCTTGAACCAAGGTACAACTCTTCACTTCCAGGAGCATTTGCTTCCCTGTAGTGTTTTCCAACAAAAAATCCCAACGTGCCTTGCCATAAGTGAACTCGGGGCGTACCACTTGCCAGTCCTCGAGTCCAGATACGGCCCTTGCAGCTAGCGCTTGATGAGCCAGGTGATTAGCTAACGTAGACTGCAGAGAGACTAAACTTAGTTGGTCAGGTGCTTTCACTAAGACTACAGACCACTTAGTCTTTCGCGTGGGATTATTCACAAACCGCAAATAGAGCAAAGCGCCTGGCACCATAAGTTCCTTGAGACGACCGGGATCAGCCAGATGGGCCTCAACAACCTCCCCTGTACTCTGCAATTGACAGCGCACAAGAAAACGATTGGGACGTTCTAGAAACAAGGCTGTAATTAGGTCACCAAACCTGATAGATACATCACTACGCACCATTACACCACCCATGTACCTCTGGTAACTTATACAATTCCCTATAAATTGTTACATTCCTTTGCAAGTAAAGGAGAAAGAGGGGTAAATGGTGCAAATGACGAACTCAAAAGACATTTAAAGGAGGAATCACGATGTCTATCGCTATCCCCCCTGTTGTTTTGCAGGCTTGCGGAATTTTGAAAAAACAAGGCTTCCAGGTCTATTTGGTAGGTGGCGCCATCCGTGATAGCCTTCTTGGACTCAAGGTCACGGATTGGGACATAACTACTGATGCTACCCCAGATCAAATTGAAGCTTTGTTTGAACACTCACTACCTACAGGAAAGCAGTTCGGAACGATTACTGTAATCCTAGATAGGCAACATTTGGAGATTACTACCATGCGCAGAGACGGTCCTTATAGCGATATGCGCCGTCCCGATTATATAACCTTCACCGACAGTTTGGAGTTCGATCTAAGCAGGCGAGACTTCACGATCAATGCCATCGCTTTCGATCCCTTTAGTGGAAAACTGATTGACCCCCATTTAGGTCGCAAGCATTTGAAAAGAAAAATCCTAACTACAGTAGGTGATCCTGAGGAACGTTTTCGGGAAGATCCATTACGCATGCTCCGTTTGATCCGTTTTCAGGCTACCCTAGGTTTCAAGATAAAAAGGAAAACCCAGAGAGTGCTTCCAGAATTAGCTGAACTGATCAACAAGGTGAGTCCTGAACGGATTCTCGCTGAGCTAAACAAAATGCTAGTCGGGAAAGAACTTTTTCTGGGTCTTCAGACCTTCTTTACGAGCGGGCTCATGAAAGAAATCATCCCGGAGTTGGCACAAGGACAAGGACTCTCCCCAGGCGCAAGTCATCGCTACGACCTTTTAGGTCATGCCATGGTCACGGCCCACTTTGCTTACCCAAGCCTGAGGTTACGCTGGGCGGCTCTATTACACGATATAGGAAAAGGAGACACTCTCCAACGTGAACATGCGGAAATTAGCGCCAGTTTGGCCAAACAGATCTTAAAACGCTTACGGGCAAGTAATGGCCTAATAGAAGCGGTAAGCATTCTAATCTTCCATCACATGTTTTCTGTACATCCTCACTCCTCAGCCAAAGAACTACGCAGGTTCCTAGGTCAAGTTGGTCCAGAAACCGCCTTGGAACTAGTGAAGCTACGCCAAGCGGATATGGCTGGCATGGACGTAAACCCCCGCCAAATTATCGCTTTTGGTCAGGCTATGGAAGCGAGAATAAAGGAAATCTTAGAACTAGATCAAGTTCTCTCACTGCAAGATCTAGCAGTAGACGGACACTACTTAATGCAAGCGCTGGAACTCAAACCCGGTCCTATCGTGGGCCAAATCCTCCAGCACTTACTAGAACAGGTGTGGTCTGATCCAACCCTTAATCGTCCTGAGACACTCCAGAAACTGGCTCAAAACTATCTAGGGTCATTACCAGAAAGTCCACCTTGGAGTTCTGGTCCCAAATAATCCGTCCTACCTCTCGAAAACCAACGCGAGAATAGACCTTGATCGCCCGAGGATTGTTAGATGCCACCGTTAACCTAAAGCCGCCAAGCCAGTTTTGGCTCCTAGCAAAAGTCAAACCAGCCATTGCAAACTGAAAGCCATGACCGCGATCACACCACTCAGGATGCAATCCCAGACCAACATCCAGGTACGATTCCGCTTGGTAGAGAGCATGGTCCTTTTTACCCATCAACTGGGCTGCAGAACCGTAACAGAAAAAACCTATGAGTTGATCTTGATTAAAGATACTGTAGTAATTTCCGTCCATCAGCTTGGCCAACGCCAAAGCGGAACCGTTGAGATTGTACAGCTCATAGGGCGGGGGATATTTCCAGGATGCAATCTCCAAGGCTGCCTTAAAGTCTACCTCTTTGAATACAAAGTTCATTAGTTACACCCCGTTGTAAGGCAAATAGCCATGGGATTCTAACCAGAACAACGAATCCTCAAGGTTTTGGGGTCCAACCTCTAAAGCCCAGATAGCATCGGGAGCCACCCGTTCCAGCAGATAGCAAACCTGATCTAAAGGTATCCGGCCTTGCCCCAAAGACAAGTGAGTGTCTTGATCGCCCAAGTTATCATGGAGATGTACATAGCCAATGAGTTCACCCAGTTCTTCCACCCAGTACTGAACAGGATGCTTGCTATGGCAAAACGCATGCCCCACATCTAAACAAGCCTTCAGGTTTGGGTGGTCAAAGGTCAACAAGACCTCCTTGAGCAATTTAGGATCGTGCTCCAATAGGTTCTCTAAGTAAAACGTGATACTTGAATCCTTATTCTCTAAAAACTCTTCCCAAAATCCCACACTTCGGTTTAGCCAACCCTTATAGGTGTTTGTATTGGGAATATATCCATGGTGAAGCACAACATGCTTTGCCCCGAGGTTGATTGCCTGTTCATATGCGAATTCAAAGCGGTCCTTAGTTACCTGCTGAATCAACCTATCGCAACTTCCTGGACTAAGATCACCAAAAGGACCATGCAATGATCTTGGTGATATGGAGCGATAAAAGGTTTCATGTGTTTCCAGTGCATCTGGGTGCTCTACAGGATACTCAGGGTTCGAAAAAGACTGTACTTCCACTCCCAAACCCGTTTTCCGGCATATTGGAGCCACCTTTTGAGGCTGAGAGGCATCGCAAAGGAATAAAAAGCGCATCTTGGTCGCCCCTTCTAGTTTATAATCACCACATTGCGAGCACGTCCATTCTTTTCCAAGGATCTTTCGCCACTTGGATCAGGAGCTTTAATTTCTACGAACTCCACAGGAGTTCCGGGCTTAATGTGTCGATCCCGTTGATCTGCTGGTAAGTTGGCCTTCGTAAAGAAGTAATCGCCCTTTTCAGAACGGATAAATCCATAATTAGTCATAAACCGCTTTATTTTGCCCGTCATCTTACTTGGCGTAGACGCTGTTGGTATTAGCCTCATCCAGTAGACAGGGGGGGTCTTATTATTACTACGCACTTCAAACAAATCAGGATACGAACGTAGAATGTCAAGTAGGTTCGTGTAATTATAACTGCGGGGATCAAAATCAGAATGTTCCCTTCGAATCGCCTGCCCTAGATGGGCAAGGAGCAACCAACCATCACTATCCTCGTCGCTGGCCTCATAGGCTCGACGCACAATATCTTCTACTGGAACGCCACCAGGTGACGACTCCACCACACCTTCGATTGAAGAACTAGCAGAAAACCCAAGGTTTTCTAGATAAATAAAGCGATTACACGACCGTACCAAAATATTCTTTGTTCCTTGACGTCCGATTCCTGTGACATACATTCCATGTTCCCTGAGACGTAATGCTAGACTATAATAGTCGCTATCACTAGAAACAATGCAAAACGCATTGACTGGGTTACGGTTTGTGGACACAATCTCGATAGCGTCCATGATCAAAGCACCATCAGTGGCATTTTGACCATAACGAAATTGCTGGATGGGCCTTACAGGATAACTTTGCAGTAGTTCTTTCCACCCCCCCATATGAGGCTCCGTCCAATCTCCATAAACCCTTGTTAAGATAATTTCGCCAGAACGGTTAATCTCAGCTAAAATCGGTCCTAAAAACCTGGGCGAAATGTTCTCACCATCTACCAAGACGGCAAAATGGTGTTCAGCCATAAAAATCCTCCTTACTTACTTTTCTCGCCTATTCTTCCGTTGAGGGACCATTTTTATTGGCACGCTCAAGGAGTTTTAAAAAGCTTGTTTCAAATCTGTGGTCATCTTCAGTGGTTCTGGCCGCAGGTCCCTTAGTGCGTCCTCCTGCTCTGCGATGTCGTGCTTTCCAAAAGCGTTCTTCCAGCAGAAAGTCAATGCTCTGATCCGAGTAAACTCGCCCCGACGGAGATAACGCCCACGCCCCCTTCCCCAAAATAAGAGCAGCCAATCCCCAATCTTGAGTGACCACAATATCTCCCCTGGCAGTATTATTCATCACCGCAAGATCCGCTGCATCCGCGCCCTTGCCTACCACAATATGATCAGGATTATCAATGCGATGATCCACAGAAGCGATGGTAAGAAGCCGATAATTCCATTGTTTTTTGTGTTTCTGCATAACCTGTAAACACGCCCTGGGACAGGCATCTGCATCGACTACAACTTTGAACACAGCTGGTCCCCCCGGAGATAACTCGTTATAAAGTGTAATAATTCGAGGAATTGCTTAAATTTCCTTGTTTATAAAAACTGCAGAATAGCTCGGATGAGCTACTCTGCAGTAAAGGTTACTCAATCGTCGGACCGGCTTTACGCACCTCGGGTGCTAAGTCGGCATACTTTTTCTTAAAGTTGTCTTGGAAAGCCTTAGCTAGTTCCTTGGCTTTAGCATCAAAGGCTGCAGGATCTGACCAGGTCTTTTTGGGATCCAAGATTTCACTAGGAACTCCTGGGCAACTGGTTGGTACCTTGAAACCAAAAATGGGATCAATTACAGTTTCGACACTGTCTAACTCACCAGCTAGGGCAGCCGTAACCATTTGCCTTGTGTATTTCAAGGCAATCCGTTTCCCCACACCATAAGGTCCTCCAGACCAACCCGTATTGATCAAGAAAACTTTAGCTCCATATTGGTTGACGCGTTCTTTCAGCATCTCGGCATAGGTCAATGGGCTCAGAGGTAAGAATGGTTCGCCAAAGCAAGCGGAAAACGTGGCTTCGGGTTCCTTAATGCCCCGCTCTGTTCCGGCAAGCTTACTGGTATATCCAGAGATAAAATGGTACATGATTTGCTCATCTTCTAGAATACTGATAGGAGGCAAAACACCGAAGGCGTCAGCGGTCAAGAACACAACTGCCGTGGGGTGCCCTGCCATACTGGGATCTACTCGCCCAGGTATATAATCTAATGGGTATGCACATCTAGTGTTTTCTGTTAGCGACCCATCATCGTAATCTGCAACATGATCTACAGGATCAAGAACAACGTTCTCTAAAACGGAGCCGAAACGAATAGCATCCCAGATCTGCGGTTCATGCTCTCTGGAAAGATTAATGCACTTGGCATAGCAGCCACCCTCTAGGTTAAAGATACCACGTTCCGACCAACCATGTTCGTCGTCACCAACTAGCTTGCGGTTGGGATCTGCCGATAAGGTTGTTTTGCCCGTTCCAGAAAGACCGAAAAAGAGTGCAGTCCTACCATCTTGTCCCACGTTCGCTGAGCAATGCATTGGCAAAACACCTTGGGAAGGTAAAAGATAGTTCATAACAGAAAAAATGGATTTCTTAATCTCACCGGCGTAAGCAGTACCACCAATGAGCACAATCCTCTCCTTAAAGGAAACTATTACAAAGGCTTCCGAATTTGTGCCGTCACGCTCTGGAATTGCCTTCAGACCAGGCACACTAATTACTGTAAACTGTGGCTCGTGGGATTCTAACGCTTCGCGAGATGGACGAATGAAGAGAGTCCTCGCAAAAAGATTCTGCCAAGCATATTGGTTGATCACCCGCAATGGCATTTGATGCTCAGGATCAGCGCCAACGTAGCCATCAAAGACAAAGAGTTCGTCTTGCTCCTCTAAATAGTCAACTACCATCTCAAACATCTTTTCAAACTTCTCTTCGCTAAAAGGAACGTTTACTGGACCCCAAGCGACTTGATCCCGGGTAATATCGTCTTCAACTATGAACTTATCCTTTGGTGACCTACCGGTATACTTTCCGGTTGTTGTGGTAAAAGCGCCTGTAGAAGAAAACTTACCTTCCCCTCTTTTCACCGCAACCTCCGCCAATTGTGCTGCCACTAAGTTGAAGTTAGTAGTAGGCTTCTTTAAAACCGCATCCAGTCTCGACGATGTTTTTACAGTCATTTTCGCATAGACCTCCTTTGGTACTCTGTGGACAAGTTACGTCTAGTCCGTTGGATAGACTACGAACCCTAAAGTCCCGGGCCCCGTGTGTACTCCGATAACAGGGCTTACATGACAGAGCAAAGACTCTCCTACATTGCCAATTTTCTTGATGCGCTCCAATAGTTCTTGAGCTTCTTCTAATGCTGCCCCATGGCATATTGCCACATTGTGCATTGGTTTAGCTAAGTGCTGTTTAGCAACTTCGAACAGCCTCTCGAGCGATTGCTTGCGTCCTCTAACTTTGGCATGAGTTGTATAAACGCCCTCTTCGTTAACAGTTATAATAGGCTTGAGGTTTAGGATCTGCCCTAAGGTGCCCGCAACTTTTCCGATTCTCCCTCCCTTCGTAAGGTATTCTAGTGTTTCTAGGACAAAGTAGACTTTCATCTTGCCCACCGTATCTTGAACATGGGAACACAAGGCATCAAAGCTCATGTTTTGAGCCAACTTTCGGGCTGCTTCAATTACTGTGTAACCTAAGCCCATAGATATGTTCTTAGAGTCGATAACTTTAACCACCAAGTCTTGTACTTGGTGCGCGAGGTTTTCGATCATCTGCCCGGTTCCACTCAAACCTGAAGAAATGTGTATTGCCAAAACATGGGTAAAACCTTCTTCCTTCAAACGCTCAAACAATGCTAATACATCTGATGGAGAAGGCAAAGAGGTACTTGGTACTTCTTGTGGCAGTCTTTCGTAGACCTCTTCAGATGTAATTTCCACTTGATCTCTATACTCTGCGTTTTTGTAAATAATCCGTAAGGGAACCACTTGAATATCGTATTGCTCAATGATCTCCCGCGGAATATCGCTAGTGCTATCTGTCATAATGGCGATTTTTTCTTTCATCGCATTCACTCCCATCAAAGGATGCCTAGATCACTTCCCCATAAACTGGATAAACCCTCTTAACTCCAACCAACTTCCACTCTAGTAACTTCCCAGCGAGGTTCAGAATCCATAAAATTTAACACTAATTGTAATTGCCTCTCGATATGGTCTCTGTTACACCCAATCATGGCAACACCTAGATTGGCACGTTGCCAGAGATCTTCGTTATCCAGCTCGACAATAGACACATTAAACCGATGTTGGACTCGTTTAATCATTCCCTTGACCACCTGTCGTTTGTCCTTAAGTGATGTGGATCCGGGAATGTAAACTTCAACTAACAAGGTCCCCACTAGCAAATCGACTACCTCCTACCAAGTTTCCTCGATCGTGCCTCCACCTAAACAGACATCCCCATCGTAAAAGACCACCGCTTGGCCTGGTGTAATCGCTCTTTGCTTTTCATGAAAATCGACCTGCGCCCCATCTGACATGATGCGAACTGTAACACCTTGATCCTGCTGACGATAGCGAAACTTGGCGGTACATTCAAAGGTCTGGCCCGGCGGCTCACCAGCAACCCAGCTAAGTTCTCCCGCCCTGAGTGCTTCAGTGTACAAAGCTGGATTTTCTCTACCCTGTGCTACTAGGAGCGTGTTCGTGGAGAGATCCTTACCCACCACAAACCATGGTTCACCCGCACCACCAATGCCTAAGCCCTTGCGCTGTCCCAAGGTATGATACATCAATCCATCATGATGGCCCATCAGCTCTCCCTGCAAAGTGCGGATCTCACCTGGTTGAGCTGGCAAATACCTAGACAAGAACTCCTTGAAATCCTGTTCGCCAATAAAACAAATACCTGTACTATCCTTTTTTCGAGCTGTAGCTAAATTGGCCTTTAATGCCTTTTCTCGAACTTCTTGTTTCGTTAAGTGACCAATAGGAAATAGCGTTTTTGCTAATTGAGCCTGCCCTAGGGTATAGAGAAAGTACGATTGATCCTTGTTTTGATCCTGCCCCCTTAGGAGGGTAAAAAGACCTGCCACTTTACCTATTTGGGCATAGTGGCCAGTAGCTAAAAAATCCGCTTCGAGTTGCAATGCCTTCTCCAAGAAAGCTTTGAACTTGATCTCCTTATTACACATCACATCAGGATTAGGAGTACGCCCCCTCTTATATTCTTCGAGGAAATAGACAAAAACCCGATCCCAATATTCTCGTTCAAAATTGACTGTATAGTACGGAATGTCGATTTGATCGCATACTCTGCGCACATCATCATAATCCGCATCTGCTGTGCAAAAACCGCTCTCATCTTCGTCATCCCAGTTTTTCATAAAGACTCCGATTACATCATAGCCTGCTTCCTTAAGGACCAGAGCGGCCACAGATGAGTCTACTCCCCCTGACATTCCAATCACGACTCGTGACACCAATAAACACCTTCCTTACGCTTTAGCAGCAACAAACTGACTCAAAGCCTCTCCCTTTTAATATCGTATCATATCCCTGGGGTAAAGGGGCAAAAAAAAGCTAGGTTTCCCTAGCTTTATCCTAAAATTACGCGATGATAGACCTTTTTACCCTTACGCACGATTAATTCATCATTGGAAAAATCAGCTAGGGTTACAACCCTTTCAATCTCTTCTACCCGCTCATCTCCAAGCGTAATGCCACCCTGCTGAACTAAGCGCCTTCCTTCACTGCGGCTAGACGCCAGACCTACTTCGGTTAGGAATGTTAGGATATCCATTCCATCCTGAAATGCTCCCCGCTCTAATGTAGTTGATGGCATATTCTCGTCCACGCCTGCGCCTCCAAAGAGAGCTTGGGCGGTACTTCTAGCTTTGACCGCCTCTTCTTCGCCATGTACAAACTTGGTAACCTCGAAGGCGAGAACTTCCTTGGCATGGTTAATTTCAGAACCTTCAAGGGATCCCAATCTGCGTACCTCTTCCATTGGCAAGAAAGTCAACAGAGCTAGTGTTCGTTCCACATCAGCATCGTCAATGTTCCTCAGGTATTGATAGAAATCGTATGGCGAAGTCCGCTCGGGATCGAGCCAGACAGTACCAGCTTCCGTCTTACCCATTTTCGTTCCAGCACTGGTGGTTAACAGTCGTAGAGTAAGTCCATACACGGACTCTCCCTCCACCTTACGAACCAACTCGTATCCTCCAATAATGTTGGACCATTGATCGTTTCCGCCCATCTGGAGTCGACAATTATAGCGGCGAAATAGCTCTAAGAAGTCATAGGACTGCATCAAAATGTAGCTAAACTCCAAGAAGGTGAGTCCCGTTTCGAGACGGGACTTATACGTATCCATTGTGAGCATACGGTTCACAGAAAAATGTCTGCCCACATCCCGCATAAACTCCATGAAATTGAGGTCCAATAGCCAATTAGCATTGTTTTCCATGATCGCTGAACCATTATCGAAGTTCACGAACTTGGAAAATTGCTTACGGAAGCTTTCCGCATTGGCTTGGATGGCTTCAGGAGTTAGCATTTGTCGCATATCAGATTTACCCGATGGGTCACCGATCATGGTTGTGCCTCCACCTAACAAGAAGATAGGTCTATGTCCAGCATTGTACAGGTGCAACATGCTCATAATTGGAATGAGATGTCCCATAGTTAGACTTGAGGCGGTTGCATCAAATCCAACATAGAAAGTCACCTGTTCTTTACCAAGAAGGTCACGAATCTCCTCCATGTGGGTGCCCTGTTCAATGAAACCTCGTTCCTGTAAGACATCAAATGCGTTTGTCATGGAAATTCCTCCTCCGAAAAATAAAAGGCTCCCTCCATCCCTAAGGACGAGAGAACCCGTGGTACCACCTTAATTTACACGCCACAAAGCGTGCCTCCTACCATGATAACGGATGGTTTCCGAAACAGTTTCCTGTTCAGGCTCCAGAGTGTAATTCGCCTAATCATGTTCTACAGGCTTTTCACCACCCAGCCTGCTCTCTAAGTACCCATGATTCGCTACTGATTCCTTCATAGCCACGTCTGATTTGAACAAAATTTTACCATAGCACGCTGTCCACTGTCAAGCTTCCACCCTCGAAATACGTAGATCCGCTAGCCCCAAAGAGTGTTCAACATGATCGGAGATTTGCTGCTCAAATAGTTCCACCTCTACCAAGATCTCTTTCAGGCGCAGCCTGGTGTCAGCAACAAACTCTTCATCCTTAAGTCCGGGTAAGTTAATCAACACGTTGTATGCTCCACCCCGGCAGGCAGCAGCTGCTAACAAAGCTGCCACACCGGCATCGCTCAAACAGTTCTTATTGCCATGAAACGCCATTTCCCTAGCAAGTTCCAACACCTTTAGAGAAACTTCCATTATTTCCAGAGGAACCTCTGTAGCAAACCTTGTTGCCAGCTGAAGAGCCTTACGCCTTTTTTGCTTCTCTTCGTCCGATCCTTTGGGAAGCTTAAATGATGCCATTACTTGGTTAAATGCTTCTGTATCGCGGTTTACTAGATGAAGCAGTTTTTCCCTTAACAAGCGAGCACCAGCCACATGTTCTTCATGTCCTGTTCCACTTAAATGGGCAACCATTTTAACTAAACAACTAGCTAACGCTCCCGCTAATGCTGAGGCGCTACCGCCTCCCGGGGCGGGCTTTTCCGATCCCAACTCTTCCGCAAAATCCGTTATCTTCAGTTCAATTAACAAACTACCACCGCTTTCCACATCATTTCGCAACTACGATCTTGCCGGCTTTTACCACGATTCTTGCAAGATTAACTCCAAAGAAGTATGGCACTTTTTTATAACTATCCACATCAAAAATAACTAAATCCGCCTGTTTTCCAACCTCGATGGTACCGAGGCGGTCACTGCGTCCCAACGAATAAGCTGCATTAATTGTTACCGCGTTGAATACTTCCTCAGGACTCATGGCCATGTACAGACAGGCAATGGACATTACGAGTGGCAAGTTTGCGGTCGGACAAGAACCAGGATTAAAGTCAGTAGCTAACGATACTGGTAAGCCAGCATCAAGCATTCTGCGAGCGGGTGCATAGGGTTTGCGCAAAGTGAAGGCTGTGGCAGGCAATAAGACTGGAACCACATCACTACTAGCTAGGGCTTCTATGCCTTGGTCTGAAATCATCAACAGATGATCCGCACTAGCTGTTCCTAGTTCGGCTGCCAACTCCGCTCCACCCAAATTATGCATTTCATCGGCATGAATACGCAGTTTAAAGCCTAATTCCTTGGCACTTTGGAAAATGCGACGACTCTGCTCAATCGTAAAGACACCTTTTTCGGTAAAGACATCCACATACTCTGCTAAGTTATCCTTCTTAATTCTGGGAAGGATTGTCTGAACTAAAAAGTCAACATAGCCTTCTCTGTCTTCCCGATACTCCTCGGGCCAGGCATGGGCTCCTAAAAAAGTCGAGACAAGTTCTACCGGCTGGTCCCCTTGGAGAAAACGCACAGCTTCTAGCTGCCTTAATTCCGTTTCTAGATCCAATCCATAACCGCTCTTACATTCAACGGTGGTGACCCCCAGCTCAAGCATCCACCTCAAGCGTTGTCGACCCGAGGCAACTAACTCCTCAAGGGGGGTAGCCCTAGTTGACCTTACGGAGCTGGCAATTCCTCCCCCCGATGCCATAATATCCATGTAATCTGCTCCCTGGGCCCGAAGATAAAACTCATCCTCCCTACTGCCGCCAAAAATCAAATGGGTGTGGGGATCAACCAGCCCAGGAGTAACCACTTGCCCGGAAGCATCGATCACTTGCGTCTGTTCAGTTACTTCGATCTCTTTTTCTACTGCCCGTTGGGGTCCGACCGCAACAATCCTCTCTCCAGCACAAGCAACCCAGCCCCGTTCGACTGTCTCTAGTTGCTGCATCTTACGGCCCCGTACCGGATACTCACTCTGTGCTGCAGTTACCACCTGGCCATTCTTAATTAAGAGATCGACCTTGACTCTATTTCCCACCTTACCCCTCCTAGCGCAAGCGGTTTTCAAGCACTTGAGCAGAATCAAATTCCTCCAGTTGCAAATACCAACGTGCCACATCGATTAGGGCCTCCTGCGGCACTAACCCTATTAACTCGGTGCCTACCACCGGTACCCCATAACGGGCTGCTTCTCGCCTTATAACTTCTAAAACCCGATAGATGGGTGTAGTTCTATAGTTTTCAAGGTTCATAGAAACCTGAACTTGCCCGCGTTCTTCAAGTACTACTCCCATTCCTTTAACGTTCTTAAATCCACCATTGCTCTCCCTCACACTTCTGGCGATTTGATCTGCGATTTCCTTTTTATTGGTACCTAAATTGACATTAAAGGCAACCAATGGCATACGAGCTCCTACCACAGTAGCTCCCGCTGTGGGATGCAACCTCGGCTCTCCAAAATCAGGGTGTCGATTTTCCTCTTGGATAGACACCTTTAGACCTTCATACTGACCTTTACGAATGTTGCTGAGGTTCTTTCTTTCTGGCTTAGTGGCTGCTTCTCCATAGAGATAAATAGGCACTTCCAGCTCCTGATAAATCCTTTCGCCTAATCTTGTGGCAGCCTCGATACATTCTTTCATAGTTATACCTTCGATGGGAATAAAAGGAATTACATCCACTGCACCCACTCGAGGATGTGCGCCTTGATGTTCTTCCATATTAATTAACTTGACCGCTTCTTGCGTTAAGCGGAAACTTGCCTCCTGAACTCCTGCTAAATCACCCACGTAAGTAATTACGGTGCGATTATGATCGTGGTCCGAGGAATAATCCAACAACTGCACCCCTGCAGTTTGGCGTACTTGATCCACGATCTTTTCCACAACATCCAGGCGCCGTCCTTCACTAACATTAGGAACACATTGTACAATTTGAGCCATGAATTGTCCCTCCTATTTGTCTAACATGGGTACCTTAATCCCTTTTTCGCGAGCTGTCTGTATGGCTAAATCATAGCCAGCATCAGCATGACGAATCACGCCCATACCAGGATCTGAAGTGAGTACTCGCCCTAAACGAGCTGCCCCTTCGTCGGTTCCGTCGGCAATTACGACCATCCCGGCATGAATCGAATAACCAATACCCACCCCACCACCGTGGTGGAGAGAAATCCAACTAGCCCCTGCACAAGCGTTTACCAAAGCATTTAGTAGAGGCCAATCCGCTACTGCATCACTACCGTCTTTCATTCCTTCCGTTTCCCGGTGTGGTGAAGCAACGGAACCAGCATCTAAATGATCACGACCAATTACAATTGGTGCCGAAAGCTCGCCGGTGCGGACCATATCATTAATGAGTAGCCCAAAACGGGCCCGCTCTCCATAGCCTAACCAGCAGATCCGAGAAGGAAGCCCTTGGAAAGCCACTTGTTCCCTAGCCATCTTGATCCAGCGTACTAAGCGCTCATTATCGGAAAACTCTGCGCAGAGCTTATCGTCAATCTTATGGATATCAGCCGGATCACCTGAGAGTGCTACCCAGCGAAATGGTCCTTTACCTTCACAAAAGAGGGGACGAATATAAGCGGGAACAAATCCTGGGAAGTCAAAGGCGTTTTCTACTCCCACATCCTGGGCTTGTTGCCTAATATTATTGCCGTAGTCAAAGACTACCGAACCTAGCGCTTGAAGCTCAAGCATGGCCCGAACATGGGTGCCCATAGACTCTTTGGCGAGCTGAATGTAGCGCTGAGGATCCGCTTCTCTAAGCTTAGCTGCTTTCTCCAAGCTATGTCCTAGGGGAATATAACCATTGAGCGGATCATGGGCAGAAGTCTGGTCTGTGACAACATCAGGTACAACACCCCGTTTTACAAACTCAGGCAATACTTCTGCGGCATTCCCTAAAAGGGCAATAGATAGTGCTTCACCCTTCTCCTTAGCATCCATAGCCAAGCGCAAAGCCTCGTCCAGATTATCTGTGTACACCTCACAATACCGGGTAGCAATACGCTTTTGGATTCGCTCAGGGTCAGTTTCAACAACAATAGCTACCCCACCATTCATGGTTACCGCCAAGGGCTGTGCACCGCCCATTCCACCTAATCCCGCCGTGAGAACTAAACGTCCCTGTAGAGAACCACCAAAATGTTGATGTGCTAACTCTGCTAAGGTCTCGTATGTCCCTTGGAGAATACCTTGCGTTCCAATGTAAATCCAACTGCCGGCTGTCATTTGGCCATACATCATCAAACCCTTCTGCTCTAGTTCCCGGAAATGTTCCCAGGTACCCCAAGCTGGTACAAGGTTTGAATTAGCTATTAGTACTCGTGGTGATTGGGGAGTAGTGCGAAAAACTCCCACTGGCTTCCCCGATTGAACCAATAAGGTTTCGTCATTTTCCAGTTCCTTAAGTGTGCGCACAATAGCCTCATAACTCTCCCAGTTACGGGCAGCTTTTCCAGTTCCACCATAAACAACAAGATCAGCTGGACGTTCTGCAACCTCTGGGTCGAGGTTATTCATGAGCATCCTCAGCGCAGCCTCTTGATGCCACCCCTTACAGTTCAACTCCGTTCCTCGTGGTGCCTTAATCATGCAACTACCTCCCTAGTTCATCTTTCCAATTGTGTTTTCCACAACCTCAAGCACTTGTCCAGAGACAACCAAGTCTCGGACTAACTTGATTTCAGGTTCCAAAAAACGATCAGCATCCAGTGGAGCTACATGCTCCCGAACCAGTTCGTACACTGCCCTGGTTGCTGGCGCAAGTTTGCTTCGATCTCTAAACTCCAGAGCCTGACACGCGCACAAAATCTCTATGGCCACTATGTTTTGCACATTGGCCAGAATACCGCCTAATTTGCGTGCGGAAATACTGCCCATACTTACATGATCCTCTTGATTGGCTGAGGTGGGGATAGAATCGACAGAGGCCGGATGGGCCAACACCTTATTCTCCGAAACTAGTGACGCTGCAGTATACTGGACAATCATATAGCCAGAATTTATACCGCTATTTTTAGCCAAGAATGGAGGTAAACCACTTAATTGGGGGTTTACTAGGCGCTCCACCCGACGCTCAGAGATATTTCCAACTTCCGCCAGGGCAATACCTAGGAAATCAAGGGCCAAAGCAACTGGCTGACCATGGAAGTTTCCTGCAGAAATCACATCACCATCATCAGGGAACAAAATTGGATTGTCTGTAACTGAGTTAATCTCAGTGTTCAAGACATGTTCAACGTATCTGTAGGCATCTTTCGAAGCTCCATGAACCTGGGGAATGCAACGTAAGGAATAGGCGTCTTGAATTCTCCCATGTTCTTTTCCGTAAACGAGGTCACTTCCGGCTAAGAGTCTACGCAGGTTACCTGCTGCATCGATCTGACCACCATGTGGCCGTAAAGAATGGACTCGTTCGTCTAATGCATTGGGAATACCACATAAGGCTTCCATAGTCAGCGCACTAGCCACATCTGCAGACTTCAAGAGGATATGGCTGTCATACAAAGCAAGAATTCCTTGAGCAGTCATGGCTTGGGTGCCATTTATGAGCGCTAATCCTTCCTTAGCCTCAAGTGTAAGGGGCTTCAAACCAGCCCGTTCCAGGGCTTTAGCCCCGGTAAGAAGTTGATCCCGATAGTACGCCTGTCCCTCTCCTATTAGAACTGCCGACATATGGGCTAAAGGAACCAAATCACCACTGGCACCTACAGAACCTTGACTAGGAACCACTGGAGTCACATTCTGGTTTACTAGTTCAACTAAGAGCCTGATTACTTCAGGACGGATCCCAGAATAACCCTTCATCAGTGCGTTCGCCCTTAGAATAATCATGGCTTTCACAACTTCACCAGAAAAAGGCTCTCCTACTCCGCAACTATGGCTCAGAATTAGATTGCGTTGTAGTTCAGCCACACTTTCGTTGGAGATGGAGGTATCTGCCAATTTTCCAAAACCTGTGTTAATACCATAAATGGGCTGGCCCTGTTCTAACAAGCTAACAACAAGGCTCCGAGCTTGAGCCACCTTTTCTAACTGCCCCGTGTCCAAGGCAATGGTCTGGCCTTGGCGGATGGCTTTTACTACTTTATGACCGCTTAAATCAGAACCATTTAGAATGATCATCTATCTACCCCTTCAATAATCCTTATTAGTGCAATACATTGGCTATTCCACATTTACCCGATCAAGTCCTTTGCAAACTTCGCGCAATCTTAAATTATCCACCATCTATTATTACATAATCCATCATTATCGTCACCTGCAGGCAATAACAAAAGGAGCTCCTCGCTCAGATTCGGCGAGGAGCTCCTCATTCTTTCTTGAATCCTGAGAGCCAAGCTGCGGGATTCAATGCTTTTCGAACTAGCGTCAACCAACTTCCCTGGTTCCCATAAAGAGTCTCCAACAATCCGACCACCAAGTCCTGTTTGCTCTGGTTATAGGGGAACCAATTTAACTCGGTGAAGCGTCTTCCGGAGCTAGCCATCACCGCAGTGGGAGCACAAAACGCTCTTAAGCCTCCGCTCCCATGGTAGGAGCCCAAACCACTACTCTTAACTCCTCCAAATGGTAAGTGCGGATTGGCTACCGTGATCATAGTGTCATTGATACTAATGTTGCCGACCTGGAGTTGTGATGCGATTTTTCGGGCTCGAGCTAAATCCCCACTCCACACACTTGCTCCCAATCCATACTGAACCGAATTGGCGATACGGATAGCTTCTTCCTCAGTAGTAAACGGAATGAGGGTTACAACCGGGCCGAATGTTTCCTCCTGCATGATAATCATATCATCAGTGACATCCGTCAACACAGTAGGCGGAATGGACAAGCTACCCAAACTCCATTCGTCGGGTGATACACCTGCTACCAGACGGGCTCCTTTAGATAACGCATCCTCAACCTGCTTCCGAACCACCTGGACCTGGTGTGGTGAGATCAGCCGTCCCCATGCAAGACTTGACACTTGTTGAACAAACCGCTCCAAAAAGTCCACATAGATTTCCTCATGAATCAAAATTCGTTCGGTGGAGAGACAAACCTGACCACAATTAGTGAAACCTCCCCACACAGCACCAGAGATCGCCCGCTGGAGAGGTGCATCACCGCAGACTATCATGGCATCCTTGCCACCAAGTTCCAAAATCGTAGGAATTAGTTTTTCTGCGGCAACTTTCTGAATCGCTTTTCCGGTAGCCACAGAACCGGTAAAGAAGATCATGTCGGGCGAACCTTGTACTAACGCCGCACCAACAGATCCATCCCCCGATATCACCTGAACTAAGCCGGAAGGAAATCCTGCTCGCACAAAGAGATCTGCAAGTACAGAATCGAGCTCGCTGGTTACCTCAGAAGGCTTCAAAACCACGGCATTGCCCGTTAGGAGAGCCGCTAAAGTCGGAATCATGCTAAGCTGGAAGGGGTAATTCCACGGCGAGATTACCAAAACCACTCCACGGGGAGAATACTCAACCCAAGAACGACGCCCAAACAGTAAAAGTGGAGTAGACATGCGTTGAGGCCGTAGGAGACGTACAGCCCGTTTCTCCCAATAACGAATCGTATCTACCACGGTAAGAATTTCAGCTGTTAGAGCCTCAAACGATGGTTTGCCGGTTACATCATGTAGTTTTTGAGCTAGCTCTACTGATTGGTTTGCAATCAGGGTACGCAAGCGCTTCATTAACTTCAGGCGCTCAGCAACAGAACGCCCCATCCACTCTTGTTGGGCATTCCGGGCGCTACTATAGATCTGAGACACATCCATCGAGTTTTTTCCACCCCTTTCTTAGTACAAAAAACCCACCTGCAAGAGATGGGTCATTCTTGGTAGGCAACAACTCTGTTGCGCCCCTCGTCTTTCGCTCGATAAAGTGCTTCATCCGCCCACTGCAAGAGCTTGTTGTATGAGCTGGGATCGTGAGTATTGGAAACTGCAACCCCCACCGAAACCGTCAGGATCCTTCCCAAATCTGAAGCCTCATGGGGGATCTGCAGATCCACAATAGACAACCGCAGACGCTCCGCCACATGAAGTGCTCCTTCCAAATCGGTTTGCGGCAAAAGCACAACAAACTCCTCGCCACCCCAGCGTGCAATTAAGTCACCTGGACGTTGCAGTGCATAGTACAAAGTCTTTGCTACAAGCTTTAAGATGTCATCACCATGCAAGTGTCCGTAGGTATCGTTATAGGATTTAAACAGATCCAAATCAATCATCAAGA
>JAAZLQ010000149.1 GCA_012799255.1 Bacillota bacterium | reverse complement strand
CCAAGCCATCTTCCAGATTCATTCGTTTGATTTTTGTAGGCGGGACCCAGTTCAAGCGGGCTTAACAAGCTAAGACAGATACCCATGCCATATTTTTTGGCAAAATCGCTAATGAATTTTATCATCTCAATATACTCATCCATATCGGGAGTCAAAAGCCTTTCCGTACCCGACTGCGGACGATATTGCCTGAAAAATTCGTCAAAAGCGATGGTCAACTCTTTATCACCACGTCGTTGCCCATCTTCACACACATCACGAAGACTACGTATTGAACGGGTATAGCCCGTTGACATATCTATTTTCTTATCCGGATCCATCAGATCATAAAGCTGTTGATCGCTGGTAAGAATAATCACGGCTGGCTTTAACGGTAGTACGAACAACAAGCTAAGAAACAGGGTGAACAGTGCTTTATTCATCATCATTTTTTTATATTTTCAACCATTAGAATAGATCCATAATTATCCGATTTTTCAACGGATGCAAAGGCGTATCTACAATGTAAATCTTCCCAATCACATGATATCTCTGATGTGGCTCAGCATCAACAGGTTTTAGCTTCAAACCCAGTTTGTCATTCGTTTTAAAGGCTCCAATGGCATTTTTAAATGACAAAACATATTTCAAACCATTCTCCATGGATAACGCGACTGCTTGTACATTGATACAATCATTCGAATCGATATCGTCTATTAGCTCTTTCCAATGGCCATCTTCAAGAATTAAAAAAGCAGCATTTTCCGGATTCAGATCTGAAAGATCAAAAACAAATTTCGGAGAAGTGTGGCGCATTCCTGACTCATCATTTTGCCACCAGTATTCCAAATCGACATTGTCCTCATTTGGCGTTAATCTTCCTCCTCTTTTCCATCTACTCATTTGTTCAGTAAACCAAATGGATTCACCCTCACTTTTGTTCCATACCATTTCAGTTGCTTCTGCAGCGGTGTCAATGAAAGTCTTGGAAGGAAGGTCCAATTTTACAAATTGAGCATTTTTGCTGATAGTTACCTGATTGAGATCCTTGTTGATGTCGAGTGCTATCTTGGGAACAACTTTTTCTTTGTTCCCAATCGTCACTTTTATCTTCTGCTCAGAAAGGCCTGAAGGTACCAAGGACACCGAGCCAAATGTTCCGTATTGGTCACAGAACACCTGATGTCCATCATAATCGGTGTTTCTGTGGTGGTATAATTCTCTCCATTTACCATCCTCATTGACGTATATATGAGGATTCCTCCATTTCGTAAACCCTTCCACGATGACGGGTATCAAGTTCTTGCCTCCTCTTATGGTGAACTCTGCTTTGTTATTAGCAGCCTTTACCTTGATCGGAAAATTGGTGATAATCTCTCCCTGATTGATGGCAACTATTTCAGGAGCATTTTCTGCATCATATTTTGTCACCATCTCAGGACTTTTGGTATCATAGGTTGCTCCATAAGGTAGCCAGAAGCCCTCTATTTCAACAACGTCTCCCTTGTTAAACGCCACTTCATCTTTATCAGGTACAAGCAGTAAACGTGTATCCATTTCATCATCATTAAAGACATTCTTGTATTTCCCCAATTGTACGGAGGCGGCAGGTGTCAGTCCATTGCTGGCAAAAAAATTCTTGACAACAATCGCGTTGGAACCTCTTTTTCGGATTGTATCGCCATAAATGGCAAGAAAGAAGTTTTCGGTGGGTAAAGAAACTCCTTTTACCGGGAAAGGCCTGTCGGTGAATCGAATTTCGGAGACTCCCGTGGCTGCAAATCGATCGTAACGCAATGCCTGGATTCTTGACGTGATGTTCAGAAATCTCAGGTTTGCTTTCGCGTCGTTGATCGTGAGCGGTTCAAGCACTTCATATTTTGCTTTAAAATAACTGCGCGTTTCATCATTCTGGGGCGTTTCAAAGATTTCGATTGTCTCTTTGATTTTTCCATCGGCTGTGATGTAATGCAAGACAATATCGTACCAGTTAGGTCCTGTATTTCTATATGTCGTTCCTTTATAGACCGAGTGAATCCATCGATTGCCGTCGAAATAGGACAGGTAACTATGTCCTGCAAGATTATCGTGTTGTGGTTGATCAGCCCAAAAACAATCTTGGCTCATCGCTCTGAAATCTGCAATGGCCACCCCTCCCAGACCGGCAAACTTGAAAGGCACGTAACAGGTGGTTTCGGTAACGCCAGTTGAACTGTGAAAATAATCCATCCAGGCACCTAGAGAGGACCAATGCTTCGTCATGTGTCGCCCCCAGTTTTGAAACAAATGCAAGGACGTTATAGTGTG
>JAAZLQ010000255.1 GCA_012799255.1 Bacillota bacterium | reverse complement strand
GCCTCGAGTTCTGGAAAGGACGGGTCCGGGCGAAAAAGGAACCATCACTGCTTTTTACACCGTGTTGGTTGAGGGCGATGACATGAATGAGCCGATCAGTGATACCGTCAGGGGTATCCTGGATGGGCATATAGTACTCAATCGCTCGTTGGCGGAAAAGAACCATTACCCAGCGATCGATGTCCTCGCTAGTGTAAGTCGTCTTATGGTTGAAGTCACTTCTAAGGAACATCAAGCTTTAGCAGCTAAGTTACGGGCGTCGCTCGCCACCTATGCTGAAGCGGAGGATCTGATTAATATTGGTGCTTACGCACATGGTTCCAATCCAGAAATAGACCGAGCGATAAGACTGAACCCTGGTATTACAGATTTTCTTCGACAAGGTGTCAATGATCCGTCTGACTGGTCTGATACCCTAGCTAGGCTAGAACAAGTTTTTAGCGACGATCAATAGGAGTTGGATCATGGGAGACTTCAGATTTCGCTTAGAGAGAGTGTTAGATGTTAGAGAAATCCTTGAAGAACAGGCTAAGTTCAAATGGGCCACAGAAGCAAGCTTGGCCCACGAAGAACGGGCAAAGCTTGCTTCTTTGCTGGATCACGCGGAGCAGATCAAGGATTTTGGGTACCAACAGGTGGCAATTGAGATGCGCCAGGCTATGTATGCCTATCTTGATGTGTTAGAAACCAGGATTGAGCAGCAAAAGGAACGAGTTCGAGAACAAGAGCTTGTGGCCGAAAAGGCTAAGGATGAGTGGTTTTTGGCTAGGCAAGAAACAAAAAAAGTGGCGACTTTGCGTGAAAAGGAGCTTGATACGTTCATCAAGGAAGAGCAGCGCAAAGAGCAAAAAGTGCTGGACGATATGCGTTCGCACGTACAGGGGTAGGGAGGTACTTTCGTGGGCAAATGGGTTTTAGCGGTGACACTTTTACTTGTAGCTGTGGTTGTAGCCTTTAGTATTTTCGTGGTCACCGGGGTTATAGATGGACCTGCCCTCTTTTGGCGCTTGGGAACCAATATCTCATGGATGAAACCACATCTTGAGACTTACGCCCATGGCCAAGATGCAGAAGCTTTTGTGGCTAGGTATGAAGATGAGTTGCAGCAGAGAACGGAAGCGCTCAAAACGCGCGAAGCAGAGTTGGTTGAACTTTCCAACCAACTTGATCAGCGCATGGTACAGTTAGACAGGCGCGAAGCAGAGTTAAAGACTTTGACGGACAAGCTCCAAGCGGAGCAGGATCAGCGGCGTAGTGTTCGAAACTTAGCGGAAATCTACACTGAAATGATTGCTGCAGATGCTGCCCGGATTTTGGCGGGCATGGATCAAGGATTAGTTCTTGATGTCCTGCTTTATATGGACAAGCAGGATGCAGCTAATATTATGAAAGAGTTGCCAACTAATCTGGCTGTCTCCGTCGCTGAAAAGATGGGCTTGGCCAGTCAATAACAAATAGTTTTGGTGAAAGGAGGTGAAACATATCGGACCATTTGTAATAGCCAATATGGTTATGGGCAATGGTGAAACCTCGGATCAAGTGGCGGCTAGCCACGGTCATAGTGGAGGTGAGTCAGGGGATTTTGAAGCGATTCTGACAAAGCATTTCGGCAAACCTCGTGGTACTGAAGAGCCTCGAGAGGAAGCACCTGCTCAACTGGAAACTGAAAAGAAGCCTAAAATCAAACATGGTTGGATTCCAGTTGCTGTAGCAATGTCACCACTCCTTAATCAAGTTAACCAGAGTGAGTTGGGTGGCTCTAGTGGAGAATTAGAGATTCAGGGCTTAGATTCGAGCAGTGTAGAAGTACCTCTCCTAAGTTATGAAACCTCGATGGATGCAAGCGAACTACTGTCAGGTTTGCAACCTGTTTCGGCAGACCACTTGGATTTAGGCGATGCTGAGCTAACCGAAGCTAATCTAGAGGTAGATGTACCAGAACATTCTTTTTCTCCAGCTACGATTGACACTGCTGTTCCAAAGTTAATGGAGAAAACAGCCGTACCTGAACAAGAGAAATCCATTTCGGTAGACTCCAGACAGATCAAAGGGCAGTCAGTGAATGCTGAAGCGTCTGTTAATGCACTTGATTCTAGAAGTGTGCCTGTCAGGACGCTAGCTGACAGCTACTACGCAACCCCTGAAATCAAGGGACAAGATGAGCTGCGCAAGTTAGATTTACAGCAAAAGGACAAGCCGGTAAGACAAATTCCGTTGGAGCAACCCTCAGGGCAAGCTGTAGAAAGCGATGTGCAAATCCCTGAACAGGCTGAAGAGGTGGCGATGGATGCGGAGTTCGGGCAAGTATCCTTGGTTGCAGAACAGGAGCAACCTACACAGCCTACCGCGGAGTTTCTTGTTGATGAGTCGCCCTTAGATGATTTGACTCCAAATGGAGTTAAGCATGATCGGGCTCAGACAATCCCAGAGGACATGGAAATCCCGGCTGATCCTTGGACAACTGGGGAAGAGAGTTTGAATCTAGGCGAACCAAAGGTAGTAAGTCAGTCAACTCAAAGTTCCCAGACCAAAGAATCGTTCGCATCAGAGAATGAACAGTCAACTTCTTCATTGCCCAAGACCAAAGAGCGTTCACCCTTGGAAAAGCACACAGACCTTGTGGCCACAGAGTTTCGAGTACAAGAACCAAAGATAGAAACACCAGAGTTGGAAACACCGATTCGAGAGGTTTTAGATCTGGAAGATAGGGGGAACTTGTTCCCCAAGCTTGTCAAAAGCATTGAGTCCCTTGTAACGGATGAGCGTAGCGAAGTGCGGATTCAACTCAAGCCAGATCATCTAGGTGAACTAAAGATCAAGTTGTCCCTAGAGAGGGGCATCATGGTGGCAGAGTTTATTGTTCAAAGTGAGTCAGTTCGAGAAGTGATTGCTAGTCAGCTGCCTCAATTGCATACAGCCTTGCAACAGCAGGGTACACAGGTAGCAGATGTGCAAATCAATATCGGAATGGGGCACAAAGAACAAGATCATCAGGATCAACCTAGGTCAAGGCAGTTTAACCACGGAAGTCAAAATCGGTTGGCGAAACCTTCCGCAGTTGGTGTGAGCAAGAACTATCTTGGTGGCAGTATGTGGAACCAAGTTGATGTGAAAGTGTGAGGAGGTGAGGAACATGTATGTAAATAATGTCGGTACAGTGGATCAGTTATTGAAGCAACGGGAAGGTGTCCAGAGGGATCCTAGTGCTCTAGGAAAGGACCAGTTCCTACAACTCCTAATTACCCAACTAAGACACCAAGACCCCATCAATCCGGTGGAAGATAAGGAGTTCATTGCTCAACTGGCTCAATTTAGTAGCTTGGAACAAATGCAAAACCTTAATACCAACTTAGAGGATATGATGTTGTCCCAGCAAAAACTTACAGCTTTAGGACAAGCCACGCAGATGATTGGGAAAGAAGTGGAATTATTCACCGACGAGGGAGAGAGTCTTTTTGGTAAGGTGACCGGCGTACAGTTCAAGAATGGCTGGCCGGAAATTATTGTAGGTGGAAAACTCTACAACTTTACCGAGATAGTAGCCATTAGGGAGGGAGTGACTAATGAGCCAACAGTTTAAGGTTCCCAGAGGATTACCTATCCAACCGGTGCAGCAAAGAACACTAACCAAATCTAGACCAACGGTAAGGCCAGACGATTCTTTTGCTAAGATTCTGGATAGTAAACTGCAGCAAGGTAAGGTAAAGTTCTCAGCTCATGCAGAAAAAAGGCTCGAGGCCAGGAACATCAGGCTCAATGAAGAGCAACTCCAAACCCTTGAAGATGCCGTTGAAAAAGCCAGAAGTAAAGGCGGCAAAGAAACCTTGATTCTTCTTGGCAACGTGGCATTGGTAGTAAGTGTGGCTAATCGCACTGTGATTACCGCTATGGATGGAGATAATCTCCGGGATAATGTCTTTACTCAGATTGATAGTGCTGTTATTACGTGATTTAGGGCTGGACCCAATGGGAAGCCCTCCACCCACTGAACGATGGAAGTGGGTTCGTCTCCGGACGGAGATGTTTGAAAAGGAGGAAAGATAGTATGATGCGTTCAATGTTTGCCGGTGTTTCTGGTTTGAAAACTCACCAGGTTCGCATGGACATCATCGGCAACAATATAGCTAATGTCAACTCCGCGGGTTATAAATCTTCGCGGGCAACGTTTCAAGATATGCTTAGTCAAACGATGCGGGCTGCCACAGCTCCCACAGAAACTAGGGGCGGTACCAACCCGCAACAAATCGGTTTAGGTGTTCAATTAGGTTCCATTGATGTGAAACACACTCAAGGTAACACCCAATCTACTGGTTATATTACTGACCTAGCTATTGAGGGTGACGGATTTTTTGTTCTGGGCCATGGCGACAGCCGTCTTTATACCAGGGCAGGTATGTTCGGCTTGGATAACGGAACAGAAGGTAATCTAGTTTCGCTTGTAAATGGACAACGAGTACTAGGCTACAAAGCTGATCAAGATGGTAATATCGATACGAACTCAGCCCTAGAGTCTTTGTACATCTCCGCTTCGGAGACAATCACACCAAGGGCAACTGATACCGTGTATTTTGCCGGTAACCTGGATAACCGCTACAGTGTTGGCGAAAGTGTAAGGCGGACTGTTCAGATTTATGACTCTCGCGGCCGAGAGCAAACGCTTGTCGTCGACCTAACTCAAATGGGCAATAATGAGTGGGAATGGGATGCTAGCTGGCTGTTAGTCAGTGACCTGATCCCCTTATCTAGCGCCGGTGACATTGAAAACAACGGTAAATATGCGGTAAATGGTGATAATCTGGTTTTGTTGGACGAAGCCGGAAATATGACTTCTACAGTCGTTGCCACTAGAACTGATGGTCGTGTCTGGACAATCGCTGGCACAACCCACACGTTCGAGTTTGAAAGAGCATTGGAGGACGGAGCGATCGTGAGTGCTTCTTCTGATAATGGTGGTTTGATTCTCACTACCGAACTTGCATTGGAACAAGGTCAAATTGAGTTCAACAGCGATGGAAGTTTTAAGCAAGTGACAGGGAATAACACTCTTAACTTTAAGCCTGAGAACGCAGAAGAGTTAGAGGTTGAGTTGGATTTCAACCAGTTCACTCAGTACGCGGATGCCTTCACGGGTAAGTTCCTAAACCAAAACGGCTACACCAGTGGTGCGCTTGAGAGTTATGCCATTGACCAAAATGGTGTTATTGTAGGAAGCTTTTCCAATG
>JAAZLQ010000355.1 GCA_012799255.1 Bacillota bacterium | reverse complement strand
TGATACTCCCTTACAGTCACAGTCCGAGCGTTCAAAGCGTCGCAGGCAATGAGTAGGGCTGCGTGAGAACCACGCAGGGGTGAAAGTCCCGTGAGGTTGCGCCCGCAACCGTCCGATTGAGCTTTTTAATTTATCTTATTCAATGAAAGGGGCTTTTTCTTATGGCAAAAACCAAACAAGAAGTAAAGACCCCTGTTGTACGCGAGTACACCGTTGGGGACACAAAATATATCGTCAAAGCTACCGTGAAAGACGGAGCAACCGAGGACGCAGCGACCAAAATACGCCGTTTAATCCGAAATGATATAGGAAGTAAAAACACGCAAAAAAGGGATGTGTGATTTCCTATTAGGTACTGACAGACAGCGGTTTTTATGGTATAATTTTATCAGTACCAAAACCGCTTGTCTGGCTGCCGGAATAGGAGGCAGATTATGAACAAGCAGCCGGACAAAATGACCGCGCTATACTATCGCGTGGCAAGCAAAGACAAAAACTTGTACCTTGACAATCAAATGCACCGATTACATAGCTATGCAGCGGAAAATGGGATTGACGCTTATACCGTCTATGCAGATGTAGGCTTTAGTGGCCTGACCTTTGACCGCCCCGCCTTTCAGCAAATGCGGGGAGCTATCGCAACGGGACAGATAAAACAGATTATCGCGCTTGATATGTCCCGCATATCCCGCAACCTTGTTGACGCTATGGAGTTTACCGAGTGGACGGAGCAACAAGGCGCACCGCTTGTAACCGTGAACGGCGACCACCACCTTACTCATATGCACAGGCAATTCCTTTCGGAGCTTGCCGCCCTGAAAGGCGGTGAGCAGCAATGACGAACAATACCGTTATCGCGTTCCAGCCTGTAAGCAAGACCGCGCCTTTGAGTGAAACCGCCCGTGCAGCCATTAACAAAACGGTACTGCAATTCTATGTGCAGAACCAGCCGCAGGACGATACTGCCCAGGGAATTACCGCCCTGTATGAGCGTCTTTCACAGGAGGACGGGCAGGAGGGCGAAAGCAACAGCATTGCCAACCAAAAGAAGATTTTGGAACGGTATGCCCGCGACCACGGCTATACAGGTGTCCGGCACTATGAGGACGACGGATACAGCGGTACAAACTTCAACCGCCCCGGCTTTCAGGAAATGCTTGCAGACGTAAAGGCGGGAAAGATAAGCCGCGTTATTGTCAAAGATATGTCGCGCTTTGGGCGTGACTATCTGCAAGTGGGTATGTATACCGATATTCTCTTTCCCGACTTTGGCGTACACTTCATAGCCGTAAATGACGGCGTGGACAGTACACGCGGGGACAATGAGTTTACCGCTATCCGCAATGTGTTCAATGAAATGTATGCGCGGGATACGTCAAAGAAAATCCGCGCAACGTGGCAATCAAAGGGCAAATCTGGCGAACACCTTACCACAATCCCGCCCTATGGATACCGCAAAGACCCGGAGAACAAAAGGAAATGGATTGTTGACCCGGAAGCCGCCGCAATCGTTCAAAAGATATTTGCCTTGTGTGTAGATGGCATGGGGCCGACGCAGATAGCAAAATGGTTGTGGCAAAATAAAGTCCTGAACCCTACCGCATACAGCCGGACGCACGGTTTACCTACTTCCAACAAGCCCACCGCCGACCCCTACAAGTGGACGAATGAAACAGTATCCCGCACTTTGGAGCGCGTCGAGTATTTAGGGCATACGGTAAACTTCAAGACGAAAAAGCAATCCTACAAGAGCAAGAAAAAGCTATGGAATGACCCGTCGGAATGGGCGATATTTGAGAATACGCAGGAGCCTATCATAGACGAAAGCGTGTTCCTGATAGTCCAGAACATACGGCAATCCCGGCGACGGCCTAACAAAATGGGCGATATGGGTATGTTTTCCGGCCTGTTGTTTTGCGCCGATTGCGGCGGCAAGATGTACCAATGC
>JAAZLQ010000135.1 GCA_012799255.1 Bacillota bacterium | reverse complement strand
GGCAAGCAGCGAGGATTTTAGGGGTTTCTCCTAATCTAATATTTAAAGCATAAAAGGAAGCAAAGGAACCGTCCCCTTGCTTCTATATAGGCCTTCCCATTGCCGGCCTGCTGATGGATGATTTTCCGTTTGGAAAATCGGTGGTCATAGGTGTCGGTATTGCCCTTGTGATACTAATTATAAATGTATTTGCCCTACGCGGAGCCAAACAGCCCATGTGGGAAGGCATCGTCACCAATAAATTCAGAAAAGAACAGTACGAGCATCAAGATGATTCGTCAGTAACTTATACGGAATACACAGTGGAAATCACTACTGATGCGGGAAGAAAAAAAACTATTGTTGTAAGGGATAGCAGGCGGCATATGTATGATTATTTCTCCGTTGGCGACAGAGTGCGTTTTCACCCCATGTTCGGTACATATGAAAAATACGATAAATCTAAAGACCGCATCATCTACTGCAATGTGTGTTCCACGATGAATCCCATACAAAATGATCGCTGTAAGATGTGCAATAACCTGTTATTTAAGTAAGGAGGATGATTGCAATGAAGAGGTTTGACACCCTGCTGGAGGCGGCTGAGTTTGCCACCACACGCTGCAAGAGCTGGAGCTTTGCTACTTCCATTGAAAGATACGACGTTAAAGACTTGCTGGCGCTTGCCGAGACAAGTGACAGCGAAGACCCCATTGACGAGGACAGCTTTTATGTGGTATCGACCGCCGGAGCCATCGGCTTATGCGAGGACGGCGAGGACATTTACTGGCTGTTTCTGTCCGACGCCGCGCCGAATGAAGATTTGCCGCAGATATACCAAGCCGCCATACAGGTAAATTTCTGCCCGAAATGCGGCTCCGCTGTTGCTTCCGGTGCGCGCTTTTGCGGAGCCTGCGGCGCGAAACTAAATTAGAAATGGGAAGCAAAGGGACGGTTCTCTTGCTTCCGCTATTTGATTATTTATGCTAAAATATAGAAAAATTGTTAGAAATGGTGATAGTATGCCCCGCCGTGCAAGAGAGAAAAGTAAAACAGGTATTTATCACATAATGATGAGAGGTGCCAATAAACAGGAGATTTTTCATGATCACGAAGACAGATTAAGATTTTTGGAAAGCCTTAATAAGGTGAAGGAAATATCCGAAATAAAAGTCTACGGTTGGTGCCTTATGAATAACCATATTCATTTACTGTTACATGAAGGTAGCGAAAGCATCTCAATAACTATGAAACGTTTAGGCGTTCGCTATGTATGGTATTATAATCAAAAATACAAGACAACAGGACATCTTTTTCAGGATAGGTTTAAAAGCGAATGTGTAGAAACAGATAAATATCTACTAACAGTAATAAGATATATACACCAGAACCCGATAAAAGCGAAATTAGTGAAGAAAGCCGAACAGTGGCCATGGAGCAGTTGTCTTGGATACTACGGTGATAAGGTTTATCCGGATGACCTTTTAGGTAATGAATTTATACTTAAAATCTTTTCCGAAAATGAGAGTGAAGCAATAATGAAATTCAAAGAATTCAACGAACAGGAAAACAATGATAGTTGTTTGGATGAATATGATGATAAAAAGACAAAACTTTCTGATGAGGATGCAAGACGTGAAATTTTGAAAGTAATTAATAATACTGAAATAGCACAAGTAAAAAGTCTTCCAAAAAAAGAAAGGGATCAAATATTGCGGAAAATTAAAGGAATAAAAGGCATTACACAGAGGCAAGCAGCGAGGATTTTAGGGGTTTCTCCTAATCTAATATTTAAAGCATAAAAGGAAGCAAAGGAACCGTCCCCTTGCTTCTATAGTTG
>JAAZLQ010000324.1 GCA_012799255.1 Bacillota bacterium | reverse complement strand
TTGCTTCCTCTTCATCTTTCTCCGCCGCTTCTATTTTTGATTTTAATAAAAACTCTTTGACCCTATCCATAAGGCCCAAGTAGATCATCTCCTAAAAAACAGCATATGGGTGGTACTTACAATATAGTTCAGAAAATTATGAGGAGTCACCTCATTAATTCAAGTGAGATGCAAAAAACTCCCTCTCATTAGTTCTAGTGAGTGGGAGTTAAAGCTTGATAATATGCTATTCTTTATACTCCTGCAGCAATAGGAACAGTTCGGTACGACTATTAATGTTTAATTTACGATATATGGATGTACAGTAAGTATTGATGGTGGCATAGGCTTTGGACAGCATACCTGAAATCTGCCGCAGGGTATATCCGTCAAGAAGCAATCTGCATACCTCTATTTCGGCAGGGGTAAGCTTATAATCCTTCAATCTTGCTTCCAGTCTTGAGCACTGACTGATATCCTCCCGGTAGGCGTCATCAATCCATTCCCCTGAATACAGCATCTTAATAAAGAAGGGGGACAGAATGAAAAACAGGATAATAATACAAATTGAAATGAGGGCCATCAATATAGATGACACCAGCATTTCGCTCTGTCCGGTAAGCTTCACAAAAATAGATGAAACTAAATAACATATGGAGGAAAGAAGAAATCCAGTTCGATAAAAATATATGCTTCTGAATTTTTTGATCATAAAACCGGCCAGATAATAGATATTAACAATGCCTATGGAATAGGCAACACCGAAGCAAAAGGCAGACACAAGCCCGACATTCGGATACTGCATACGAACTATATCGATCACAAACCCAAGGGCTAAAAATGCAAAAGAAAGATTCAACATGATACATATATTCATCGCAAAACGAGATTGCAAAAGAAGAATCACAGCAATGCCTGCCAAGATTCCGGCGAAATAGCAGCTTTCTATTTGACTTTTTGCAGAACCACTCATCTGCTGGAGGGTAGCTGGCGCTATTACATCATTTAAGGCAAATACAATATAAATCACAGGCATTAAAGAATATGCCTTTATAGGTGCTTTTACTTTCTGAAAAGAAGGCACCGTGTGAGCATGGGTCTTAATATAATAGGTGCTGAAAGCAAGAGTAATCATAATCAGAAAAATAAGAATATTGATGGGATGAAGCACAAACTGATTGCTACTTAATAAAGGTTTTATGTATATTAATACCTTGGGGAGAAGGACAACCAGAATCATGGAATAAAACTTCTCAGAATTATTGAGAACCATAAAAAAAGCATACACATGGGAAATAAAAATATGTCCTATGCATGGCACGGCAATCAGCATAATTATTTTGGCAGGTATGCCTGGTCCAAGAAACAATACTGATATGAAACATGCCAAAGAAATAATCACACTGTAAAATGAAGCAGGAACAAATCTTTTTCCATCAAAAAGAAGCGGTATCAAGCTGCCGGTAATCAGCATGACTATAAAGTAAAAGCTTGTGTCCCCCACAATCTCCTCAAAAAGACTTACTTTAAGGGCAAAATCCCCCATGGGAAGAAAATATGCATAAAGCCATATAGAAACAGCAATCCATCCCCCAAAATACGGCAAGTTTTCCCTTGTGACAGCTTTGATGCTAAGCTTATTTGCAGACCAGAATGCAGACCCCAGGAGACTTTTTAAATCAATCATAGTAATCTACTCCCTGTGCATGACTACGTGCTTTATATTTGCCATATCACGTTTTCTCTGTTTTCTGCAGGTAAGTAAATCTGATTCACGCGCATAGAAGATATCTGGATATCTGGCAAAACCTTTTTCATGACCAGCAGCTACAACCTTAAAGACTTACGGATAATACTTCCTTTTATTCGTGAGCCTAGATTAGATTTCTCAATAATCACATCTTCAAGATTCCGTGGAGCATCAGTTAACAATTCATACCCATCTTTTTTAACCAGAACAGTATCGGAGTGTCTGAAACCACCAAGACCCTCAACATATATTCCGGGCTCAATACTGATCACCATATTTTCCTTGAGTATATCTTTACTACCTTCGGCAATATAAGGCCCCTCATGATTGCCCAGCCCGATACCATGCCCTGTCCTGTGCAGCAAGGTATCCTTTAACCCGTGCCGGATCAAATACTCTCTGGCTTCCGCGTCAATGTCGGCAGTCTGAACCCCTGCTTTGACTTTGCTTAAAGCCCTTTCCCTGGCGTTCATCATGTGTTGGAACAATTCTTTTTCCTCCCCCGAAGGCGGGTTGAGGAAGAACGTTCTCTCACATTCAGACGCATAGCCGTTAATCCGGAAATAGCACATGGCCAGGTTAGGACCTTTACCCAGCCGATCATTTAGGCCCGGAATACTGTGGGGCATAGAACTTTGAGGAGCGGGCCAGGCCACTGTTAAAAGCGAAGTAGTGATCGGATCAAAGTTTCCGGACCGGATAAGATCATTCTGAATACTTTTGGAGATGGCGAAGATTTCA
>JAAZLQ010000313.1 GCA_012799255.1 Bacillota bacterium | reverse complement strand
GGTTAATAATAGCATAAAGCAAACAACGAATAAAGTAATTGATGCGGCAAAAAGGATTCTAAAAGATGAGTCAGGCTCAGTGATATTTGGTGGAAAAGGGAATAATGCGGGAGTTGGTGACGTTAAATTATTACCAGAACCTCAAATTTCACCAAGAAGAGCTGCTGCACTGGAAAAACAAAGGATAGCTGCTCAAGGCACAGGTGGTTCGGGAGGAGTTGATTTTATAGGCACTGAGAGCGGGACATCTATTCATGCTATTCAATCCGAGTTGAAAACAAGTTTAACCAATGCTGGTGCTACAAGAATTGGTCCTTCAACATTAACAACTGAAACAGGAGAAATATTCCACATGAATACAGGAAATGGACCTATGGAGATTCGAATAATGGACGGAAGAGTTGGTGGTGGTCCATTACAAGGTCCAAGAACAATTATCACTAGACCAGGGACAAAAGAATATATCTATCCAAATGGTGCAAGAATTGAGGGAGCTGTTCCTTTGAGCACTAGAAAACAAATTGGTCATATTCATGGTCAAAGATAGCAATTAGTCTAAAGGAAAGGATTGGTTGAAATGATGGCTCAAACTTTGAATGATAAAGAAAAAGCAAAGGAAGTAATATGTGCACTACTTAATGATACAGGCTTTAGTGGTTTTAGCTTCGATACTTCTTTTAAATTGAGGTTTTATAGAAACAAAACTGCTAAATATAATGGAAAAACATTACCTTGGGAAGTTCAAATTAACATCCTTACAGAATGGTGGTTTGGTTCAAAGGAAGACTGGCTATCCAAAGTATCACGAATGTCTTGTGGAAAGGTACAAGAACAGGATGAACCAGTAAAAGCTTATGAGTTAGCTTGTCTAAGGTGGATAGAAGGGTCTGAGGTTAAGAAAGTAACAGTTAATGACCATATTATGGAGATTCTATTTCAGAATGGGAAACTAATATCAATGTTACTAGAATCTGAAGAGGATTATGCTTGGACAATAGAAGAAACTAATGTTAATGAATCGAATGCACTTTGGTCAGTTACTTGTGAAAATTGTGAATTGTTTGTTAGAACACCGTAGCATTAAATGGAAGTTATTTGTAGCACAACAGCTGTCGGTTGCAAAAATTACATCAGGCAAATCGGAATGCCAATATATAGGAAACAAAACAAATATAACCATGCAGATTTTGAACAATATGATAAAAGAATCCCAGCCTTTTAGGTTGAGATTCTTTTATCATATTGTTCAAAATAAAAAGCATCTATTTATCTTATTTGTTATATTATAACATTTTAATTTGCCGGATGTAATTTTTGCAACCGACAGTGGAGTATCGGCAGTATCAAGCCATGGGGTATGTATATCTGAAAATCTCGTAACCATAAATAACACCTTCCTATAATCAAATAATGCTGTCTCGTGGAACTGAACCGCTCCATAAGCCAGGGCAGAATTTACCGCCATTTCCTGAGCCTGTCAAGAACTTTTTATTTTTTTATCAGGATAAATTTTTATTTGCTACGACTCCAGAACCAGATAAATTATTTCAGTAAAATATTTCCACGCCATGGTTTT
>JAAZLQ010000131.1 GCA_012799255.1 Bacillota bacterium | reverse complement strand
TGTATGAGTAAATAGATCTCGGGTCTTCTTTAAAAAGAGGCAGGAAAAAGAGGCCTCACTCCCAAAGTGTTTAGTTGCAGAACCGGACACGAAAGGAGCAAGGCCTCAAAATGATATCTACTTTCTTGGAAAGAGTTATGGAAGAAGAACTAAGTTTTGGACAGCTAGAAGAACTGCTTTGGAAGTCTACTCTTAGTCTATTTCAACACGTTATGGTCGAAGTCCTTGAGCAATTTGATCAAATACTAATGGAAAATCGTGATAAGAGTCGATTCGAGAACAAGGAAAAGAACCCTCGTTCAGTTCAAACCATGGTTGGCTCAGTCGACTTTGAACGCCGATATTACTGGGATACCGAAGAACATCGATGGGTTTATCTTTTGGATGAAGCCCTTGAGCTGGAACCGGAGAAAACGATTGGCCCAGGTTTGCTCCAGTTGGCTGTTACTTGGGCAACAAAAGGACCTTCCTATCGAGACGCAAGGGATCGCTTGATAGATTTGTATGGTGCTCAGGTGCTCAGCCACGAAGCCATTCGACAAGCTTTACTTGAAGTGGCGGCATCTTGTGAGCGTGTTCAGCAAAACAGGATAGCCCGAGATGTGGGTAAAAGGGAAGTAGAGGCTTTGTTCATCGAAGTGGATGGCTTTGGTGCTCGATTTCAAAAGAACAAGAAGCGTGGGCGCCGTAATCAGCGCCATGAGGTAAAGATGGCCGTCATTCACGAAGGTTGGGAACCACGGCATAAGGGCAAAAACCCCGATTACCGGCTAGTGAATCCAACATTTGTTAGCAATTTGGATGTTGCTGAGGATTTTTGGGAACAGATCAGAGGTACCGTTCATGCTAAATATCGCAATGTTGATAGTATACCAATCATCGTGAATGGCGATGGAGCAGAATGGATTCGTAATGGTGCTGTATTTGCCAAGGGCATGTATCAGTACGATCGATTCCATGTAGCAAGAGACATTCGCTCTGCCTTGCGCTTGGACAAAAATGCGTTACGCAAGGCTCAGAAAGCCTTGAGGAAAAATGACATGGGAGGCCTACTTTGCGTAGTGACCGAAGCTTGGGTGGATTGTACGGATGAGGGAAAAAAGAAAGAACTCAACGAACTCAAGGATCTCATTCTTAAAAATCACGAATACATAGTGGACTACCGAAAGCGCTTACGCGATGGGGGATTTGACGTACCAGCGGAATGGCGAGGTTTAGGTGCGGCAGAATCGAATGTAAACAAGTTCAAGAATCGTACAGCAAAGCGCGGTCGGTCATGGTCTCCAGAGGGTCTAGGAGCGATCCTAACGACCCTAACGCACCTTTTCGAGGGAACACTCCAAGAAAACATATCTCGCATCTTGCCTGACGCTGAGGAGTGGCTTTTGGATAAGGTGACGGATGGTGCAGGTCATATTGTTACCAGGGCACAGAGTAGCTTAACGGGTGCAAAAAGAGGCAGCTTACCAGCAACCAGACACGGAACTCGGGGGTTCTCTAAACTATTCAACAGACTTCACCTTGTGGATCCAAGCTGAAAATTCTCTTGCGCAGTCTATTCCTGCGTAAGGGGGTTAATGTTCTCAATTTTCGGATAAAAAAACAGGAATGGCTCCTTTTCGTGACTTTTTCACTTGAGGAGATTGATGTTACACAGAAAGACGTTAAAAAAACAACTTAAATCACTTTGGGATCCTTCGGGGGCTTAAAAGTACCCGATACTACTTGACACAGTC
>JAAZLQ010000144.1 GCA_012799255.1 Bacillota bacterium | reverse complement strand
GCTCGTCTTTGCTTAGTTTTGATAAATCCACAGTAGGTGTTCCGGTGTCTTTGGTTTCGGCAACAAAATAGATTTTTGCATCGCCTTCAAAAACCAATGCCCAGTCGGGGTTATAGTTTCCAATGGGTGTAGGAATTTTAAACCAATTGGGCAGTTTGAAGTAAAATTTCACCTGTTCGCTGCTTTCGCAGTCTTTGGCAAAGCGGCTTTCCACTCCTGAATCAAGGGGTATAAACTCTTCGTATATGGTTTTTGAAGGGTCGCTCAACTTAAAGGTGAAATCATTCAGATACACCTCCAATTCCTGTGCTTCAAACAGCTTCATTTCATACTCGGCATCGCCTATTTTTTGGTATTTGATGCCATCAATCATCAGGTCGTACAAGCTGCGTTGAATGGCTTGGGTTGCCAAATCCAAAAACAGTTGAGGATTTATAAGGATGTCCGCCATCCGCCCCGATTGCTCCAATACCTCCAGGAGTGTCGAACGGGTCAGCTCTGTTTTGCTTTGGATATATCCCAACACATCAGGAATTTTCCAAGAATAGCCTCCATACGATTCAACCTTTTCTCCAACATACATGGTATCAACCCCTTCATCGGTCATGGTGATGCCAATTTTGGTGGAACGTATGGAAGGGGTTTTGATTTCAGGTAAATCCTTAACTGCCTTTGCTGCCAGGGTAATGAGTTCCTGAGTATCATAATTCACCCGATAGGTAGTCTTTGCTTTAATTCTTTCCCATATCTCCAGAAATCTGGGATCGGCTTGAAATCCTTTGCGATACTTGATGGCTGTACGCTCTTTCTTATTTTTAATGCGTCCGGTGAATTGTACACCACAATCATCCTCTATTTCCTTTTGCAGGGCTTTGGCAAAATCATCGTAGGATTCATTGGCAATAACCGTCAGGCGATTGATGTTCGGGTCGTGGATTCGTTTACCGCTCTGATCCACAGCTAATCGTAATCCCCTGCCAATTTCCTGTCGCTTTTTTATGTCCGATTTGGTTTCGTTGAGGGTGCATATTTGAAACACATTTGGGTTGTCCCAGCCCTCACGCAAGGCTGAGTGAGAAAAAATGAATCGCAAAGGATTGTCAATACTCAACAGTTTTTCCTTGTCTTTCATAATCAGGCTATAGGTATCGTCATCAGCCATGGTTTCGCCTGATGTGTCTTTTACCTTACCCTTACTGTCCTGCGAAAAATAGCCGTTATGGATTTCCTCCACGGGATATTTATTCAAATCTCTGAAAGCCGGCTTATTGATGTACTCTGTATAAATTTCTTCAAACCATTCGGCAAATTTTCCTTTTATTGCATTACCCTGAGCATCGTATTGCCTGTAGTTGGCAACCTTATCAATAAAAAACAGCGACAATACTTTGATGCCCAACTTATTCAGGCGGCTTTCTTTTTTCAGGTGTTCTTCCACCGTTTTACGGATTTGAAATTTCATCACCTCATCGGTGAGTCCACCTTGTGAATTGCCCTTGTACAAAATGCTTCCGTTGGATAACGAAATACACTGGTTTACTGCATCAATTTCTTCAATAATGTAACCGTTGGCATAAATTTCACGCTCATTGGATAATTTGTACAGATCATCGCCCACCTTAACAGGCAGTGTTTTCTTTTTTACACCGCCCGGTTCGTTGCTGTAAATGGAAAGACTGGCGGTTACTTTTGTTTTGGTCGCTTTTATGGATTCTACTGCCAAAAATGCATCATTGTACGTGTTTTCCTCTATGATTGAATCCACTTCAATTTGTTTCACCAGCCCCAGGTCGTAGGCCTTCACAGGATTTAAACTGTAGGTAAGGTTATATACATTACGGTGGGTAGCGGAATATCGCAGGGTGCAGAGTGCATTCAGGTTTTGTATGGCGGCTATACGTTTTTCGGTTTCCATGTTTTGGGGCTCATCCACAATCACGATGGGTTTAGTTGCCTGAATAAATGTAACCGGTTTTTGCCCGTTTAATTTATCATTGGGTTTATTGATGATGTTTTCATCCTTGGCAAAAGAGTCAATATTGATGACCAGAATTTCAATATGGTTGTTGGTGGCAAAACCCCTAAGCGATGAAACTCTGGTGCTGTCATACACCTGAAAGTTCACAGGCACATTGTCGTATAAATTCTGAAAATGCTCGTGGGTGATTTCTAAATTTTTAATCACCCCTTCACGGATGGCAACCGAAGGCACGACAATGACAAACTTTTTGAAACCGTAAAGCTTGTTCAGTTCATAAATGGTTCGCAGGTACACGTATGTTTTTCCGGTTCCTGTTTCCATTTCCACAGAAAAGTGCATGCCGCTCAAACGGTCAGCAACAGGTATCTCGTTACTGTCTTGAATACTTTGAAGATTCGATAAAATCTGTTCTTCGGAAATGACCAGGCGGTTGCCATAGCTGTATATATGGGCAAAGGTATCCATCTCCGATATTTCGGATTTTATGGAACTGTCCTCCAGGGGTTGGCCCTCAAACAAATCGGTGATGGATTTAATGGCCTCTTGCTGGTATTGCAAATTGGATTCAAACGCTAACTTCATAGGCTTAAATGGTTTTGAATTCAATACCTGCATCTTTCATTTGCAATACCGTATTGGTTTTCAGCTGATCGTTGCCTGTAAAAAGTTTGTCCAATGCAATTACCTTTTGCGGATTGAGAGCAATGATATTATGGATTATTTCCTGATTGGCTTTCTCCAGCATTAAAACCAACTCACCTGCATTCACAGAGAAAAATCCATCCTCTTTTTCTATTTTGCTGTTCAGGTCTTTTCCGCTTTTCAGCATCAGCTCATATACCATATTTTCGATGGTGGCTGATTCGGACACCGGGTCCACAAACAATTTCATTTGCTCGGCAAGGGCATCCAGATTCTTCCCTTCAATTTGTTGCCATTGCTTAAAATTGCTGTCTTCAATCTTTAAAATTTTTATCCCTAGATCCTGATTTTTTAATAGCTCAATATCGGTCTGAATCTTACTGATTTTTTGGAGAGTCTCTTCAGTTGGTATTTCTGATTTTAAGGCTGCCTGTTCCGTTTGTAGTTTTTGGATTTCTTCCTTAATTTCCTTATTCACCTTTTGGGCTGCACGCCTAACTCTTTCTTTTGAAATATCAGCAATGGTTTTAAAACCTGCCCTGACTGAATCACTATTTTCTTCGCACAGTTCAGGCAATTGCACGCAAATAAATTTACGCTTTGCTTTATCCCTTTTATTCAACTCATAAATTGCTTGTGCTGTAGTTCCACTTCCTGCAAAAAAATCCACAATTAAATCTCCGGAGTTTGTCGAAATATCCGCAAGAAATGAAATCAATTTTGGCGGTTTAGGAGCTGTAAAATAAGCTGCATCAAACAAACTAGTGAAGTCTGTTTTTCCGGTTCGAGTCCTACCAAATCTATCTTCTAATAGAAGACTTCTTGGAATACTGCCTTCTTTCTGATAATTTTTTGTGTAAACAAATCCTTCCTTAAACACTAATTCACTATATCTTTCCTTTACTGTTTCTTTACTCCATCTCCAACGAGCAACTTTCGTATTTGGATTTTTATGATGTACACTATATACCCTGCCTTCTGGATCTGTAATTGGAAAATCCAGACTTTCAATATATCCCAAACTTTGCTTGTCTAACCTATCAAGGGCATATTTCCCTTTTTCATCCTCTAAATTATATGAGGTAGTAACCGTTGCATTTTTATCAAGTTTGAAATTCAAATAATCAGCGTGTTTGGCATAGCATAAAATATATTCATGGTCAACAGCAATAAATTTGCTGTCGTTGGCACCACCGCTTTTGCTTTTCCAAATAAATTCACAAATGAAATTCTCCTCTCCAAAAATTTCATTCATCAACAAGCGAAGGTTATGCACTTCATTGTCGTCAATAGAGATAAAAATCACCCCATCCTGTCGCAGCAGGTTTTTTGCCAAATAGAGGCGGGGC
>JAAZLQ010000088.1 GCA_012799255.1 Bacillota bacterium | reverse complement strand
TTTTGGGGCGATTTTTTTATTGGATGAAAGGAGCAAGGTTATGGAAAAAGGATCAGCCTATCAACAGACATTACAGTTACCAGTAACGGAGTTCCCTATGCGGGGAAACTTGCCCAAAAGGGAACCTGATCTGCTGGAAAGGTGGGAAACGGAAGACTATTATGGCCAGCTCCAAGCATTGGGTAAGGAGCAGAACAGGCCTAGTTTTATCCTCCATGATGGCCCTCCCTACGCTAACGGCAACATTCATATTGGGACTGCCCTCAACAAAATTCTCAAAGACATTGTGATGCGTTCGCGTTCGCTGGCCGGGTATCATGTACCCTATGTTCCAGGTTGGGACACCCATGGGTTACCGATTGAGTTGCATGTTGTGCGTGCCTTAGGTGACAAACGGGAAGGAATGTCAATCGCGGAGTTTCGCGAACATTGCGCTGCTTATGCTCGGGAGCAAATAGATATGCAGCGTAAGCAGTTTAAGAGACTTGGGGTATGGGGAGATTGGGAAGATCCCTACATCACGATGCGCCCAGATTATGAGGCAGTTCAAATCCGCATTTTCGGAGAAATGGTGGAGAAGGGTTTTGTGTATAAAGCTCAAAAACCCGTTTATTGGTGTTCTGATTGCCATACTGCCCTAGCAGAGGCCGAAATTGAATATGACAATCACCGCTCACCGAGCATATTCGTACGCTTCGCCGTCAAAGATGGCAAGGGCATTTTGTCCGAGGAAGACACCTATTTTGTTATCTGGACCACAACACCATGGACGATTCCAGCGAACTTAGCCATTGCTCTTCATCCCCATTATGACTACGTTGTCGTCCAAACGGAGCGGGGTAAGTTGGTCCTGGCTAAGGAGTTAGCAGCAGGAGTTCTAGAAGAGCTGGATCTTTCCTCTCAGGGAATAGTCGCGGAGTATAAAGGCGAACAGTTGGAAAGAATCGTTTGTACCCATCCATTGATGGATAGGGATTCTTTGGTGATTCTAGGCGACCATGTTACGCTTGAAGCGGGTACCGGATGCGTTCATACCGCTCCAGGTCATGGTCACGAAGACTATGTCGTAGGATTGCAGTATGGTTTGCCCACCCTTTCACCGGTTGATGCCCAGGGAAGGTTCACTGACGAGGCTGGTCCTTATGCAGGCCTGAGTTTAGCTGAGGGCAACAAAGCAGTAGTGGCTGATCTAGAGAAAACAGAAGCTCTTTTGAAAATGGACTTTGTAGAACACTCCTATCCCCATTGCTGGCGCTGCAAAGAACCTGTGATTTATCGTTCTACTGACCAGTGGTTTGTTTCCATTGATCAGTTCAGGGATGCCATGCTCAACTCCATTCAAGAGGTACAGTGGATTCCGAAGTGGGGTATCGATCGGATCAGAGGAATGGTTGCTGACCGGGGAGACTGGTGCATTTCTAGGCAGAGAATTTGGGGTGTGCCTATCCCAGTGTTTTATTGTGAATGTGGAGAAACCATTGCAACTCGGGAGACGATTGAGCATGTGGCTGAGGTCTTTAGTAAAGAAGGTTCCAATGCCTGGTTCTCCAAGTCTACAAACGAACTCTTACCAGAGGGATTCAAATGTCCGGCCTGTGGTGGAGTCAGTTTTCAACAAGAAACGGATACTATGGATGTATGGTTTGACTCCGGAGTTTCGCACTGGGCTGTGCTGACTACTCGTGATGACTTGGCGTGGCCTTGCGATCTCTATTTGGAAGGTAGTGACCAACATCGTGGTTGGTTCCAATCCTCCCTATCTACATCAGTGGCCACAAAAGGACGGGCACCTTACAAGGCTGTGTTGACCCATGGAATGGTTGTGGACGGAGAGGGACGTAAGATGTCAAAATCGGTCGGTAACGTGGTGGGGCCAGAAGAGGTATGGGAGCAATATGGTGCAGATGTACTGAGACTCTGGGTGTCGTCTGCGGAGTTCCGTGGTGACATCCGGATTTCGCCTGACATTCTAAAACAGCTTTCTGACAGTTATAGGCGAATTCGAAACACTGCCCGTTTCATTTTGGGTAACCTTCATGACTTTGATCCAGCTATTCACACTGTACCTTATGCGGAAATGGAAGAAATTGATCGTTGGGCACTAATGCAATTGGCGAAACTTAGTCGCAGAATGCGTAAGGCTTATGAAGAATACGATTTTCACATTGCCTACCACGCAGTGCATCAGTTTTGCTCAGTTGATTTAGGTGGCTTTTATCTTGACGTATTGAAAGACCGTCTCTATTGCGATCACGCAAATAGCCTTGAACGGCGCTCGGCACAGACTGCCTTTTTAGCCATTATTAAGGAACTAGCGCAGCTTGTGGCACCAATTCTGGTCTTTACGGCTGAAGAAATCTGGGGACATCTCCCACAGCAGCTTGATTTGGAAAAGAGCGTACACTTTAGTACTTGGCAAGAGTTACCTGCTGAGTATTGGAACCCAGAGTTGGATCAACGTTGGGAAGGTTTCTTGGAGATTCGTAAGGTGATTTCCAAAGGGCTCGAACTTGCTCGGACTGACAAGGTGATCGGAGCTTCTAACGAAGCCAAGGTAGTGATTTACGCTGACCAAGCTAAACAGGATATCTTGGAAGCTTTTGCTTCAGATTTGCGCTTGCTACTAATTGTTTCTGATGTGGAAGTGCGACCCTTTAGCGACGCTAGTGGAGTGCTTTACAGTGAATCAGGAGTTGGTGTTGATGTGCTCCGTGCTGGGGGCGATAAGTGTCAGCGTTGCTGGAAGTACTTCCCTCAGATGAGCGATAGTGCGGATCATCCTGATATCTGCCAACGTTGTTCTGACGCTATTTCCTCCTAACAATTGACTTTTTGAACCCCCATTCGTAACGAATACGGATGGGGGTTTTGCATAATCTAAGGAAGAAAGGGTGAGGAACATGAGCGATAAAGTTAGCTCCGGTTTAGTACAAACCCTCTTAGTGAGAATTGAGAAACTGATAATAGCTTTGGAAAAAAGTAGTATCGCAGAGTATATAGAACTGTATCGCAGACCAAGGCGTCTGCTTTACCTGAACTTTCTTGCGGGTATTGCTCGGGGGTTCGGCTTGGCTATAGGCTTCACTGTTGTGGGGGCGTTTTTTCTCTACGGTCTCGGGAAAATAGCAAGCCTTAATCTGCCTCTAGTCGGCAACTTTATTGCCGAGATCACCCGCATTGTCCAAAATGAGTTGGCCGGTCGGCCCTAGGAGGTAGCGATGGAAAAACCCCGTTTGCAGAAACTGCAGGAGATGTTGGAGGCAGAAAAACGAGAGTTGTTAGCAGTGGTGGATAGACTCACCGGACCTGGGGGTTTAGAGTCACCGAGGGATGAAGCTAGTATGGAGCTTTCTGCCTATGACAACCATCCCGGTGATTACGGATCTGAAATGTATGAGCGCAGCAAAGACCTAGGTCTCTTAGAGATGACGCGGGCTCAGATTGAAGAGATTGAAGAGGCACAACGATCAATAATTGCGGGCGATTATGGTTATTGCCGTGTTTGTGGGCAAGCCATACCAGAAAAGCGTCTGTTAGCTTTGCCCAGTACACGACTGTGTGTGCAGTGTAAACGGAGTATGGAAGACCAGGATTCGATAGATCGTCCTGTTGAAGAAACTCTCTTGATGCACCCATTTGGGCGTACTTTTACCGATGAAACGGACAATGTTGCCTTTGATGGAGAGGATGCCTGGGAGGCTGTGGCTCGTTATGGTACTTCCAGTGATTTAGAGAAACATTGAAGATAGCAGGGAAATCCTTCCTGACCCAGAATTATGTAAAAATGAATTATGGGAAGGAGCCATGCTGTTGAGTTATGCAATTGTAGCTGGCTTAGTTTTATTCATTGATCGGATCTCAAAGTTCTTGGTGATGACACGTATGGGAGAGGGACAGAGCATCCCCCTTATTCCACCCGTTTTTTACCTAACGTATGTTCAAAACAAAGGAGCGGCTTTTGGGTTTTTGCAAGGGCGAGTAGCGTTGCTTTCTGCAATTGCGGTGATCTGCCTGCTTCTTGTTGTGACACAGTGGAAAAAGCTGATGGCCAAGAGCGTTTATGTTCGCTGGGGGGTCACTATCAGCTTTGTGGGAGCTGTGGGTAATCTGATCGATAGACTGCGCTTCGGAGCTGTGATCGATTTTCTCGATATTCGGCTTTTTGTGTTCAACGTTGCTGACGTGGCCATTGTAACTGGAGTAGCCCTTTTGTTTTGGGAGGTTTTGATCAATGACTCCAAGGCAACATGAACGACATCAATTCAAAGTCGATGCAGAGTGTGGTCTTCGGCTCGATTTGTGGTTAGGTGAACGGCTCACGCTATCTCGTTCCCAAATCAAACGACTTATTGATCAAAACTTAGTTGTTGTAAATGAATTGCCACAAAAGGCTGGTTATAAAGTACAACAGGGCGACGAAATTGAGGTTGCTGTTCCACAAGCCCAAGTGCCCTCTCTAGAGCCGGAGCCGATTCCGTTGGACATCGTTTATGAAGACGAAGATTTGGCGGTTATCAATAAACCCAAGGGTTTAGTGGTGCACCCAGGGGCAGGGAACTTGGATGGTACATTAGTCAATGCTCTCCTCTATCATTTAGATGAACTGGCAGATGGAAGTGATGAGGAACGTCCAGGGATAGTACATCGCCTTGACAAAGATACCAGTGGACTGATGGTAATTGCTAAAACCAATGGATGTTATCTCTATTTAACGGATCAGCTGAAAGATCGCTCGGTAAAACGACATTACCTGGCCCTGGTTCAGGGAAGGATGTCTGAATCGGAGGGAGTAATCGAGAAGCCCATTGGTCGCCACCCAAAGGATCGCCAAAAGATGGCGGTTCTTGAAACAGGCAGGGAAGCTAAGACCATCTACACAGTGCAGGAGCATTTTTGTGACCACACGTTAGTACGCTGTCAACTGGTCACTGGTCGTACTCACCAGATTAGAGTTCATTTGGCTAGCATTCATCATCCAATAGTAGGAGATCCGCTCTACGGGCTAAAAAGAAATAACTTAGGCGCTCAAAGCCAAATGCTCCACGCCTTTTACCTAGCATTGAGGCATCCCAGTGGGCAGCATATGGAGTTTAGGGCTGATCCAGACCCCGAGTTTTGGGAGGTCGTAGAAAAAGCGAGAATGCTGAAAAGATGAATTGACAAGCACTCATTTTTGGTGTAGTCTACATTAAGAAGATAGGTCCTTTAAGTTAGCACAGAGAGGCTGGCAAGGAACGGGTTTTTGTGTTGCTTCTTGCCCGCGCGATCTGTGCGAGTAAGGAGCATTTTTTATGAGAGGAAGGAGGGGAGGAACATTTTCAGGGAAAAGGCGCAGATTCTCGATAAAGAGCAAATCAGACGTGCTCTAACTCGGATTAGTCATGAGATAGTAGAGAGAAACCGCGGTATTGATCGCTTGGTTTTGGCTGGAATTCGCACCAGGGGTGTACCATTGGCGAGAAGGCTAGCCGAGATGATTGAGAAAATCGAGGGCACAAAGGTTCCGGTGGGGATTTTGGACATTACCTTGTACCGTGATGATCTTTCTACCGTGGCAGAACAGCCTGTAGTCAACCAGACTTCAATGCCAGTAGATGTGCAGGGCAAGACGGTTGTATTAGTTGATGACGTTCTTTTTACAGGCAGAACAGCTCGGGCCGCGCTAGATGCGGTGATAGACTTAGGGAGGCCAGAGCGGGTACAGTTAGCAGTTCTAATCGATCGGGGGCATAGGGAGCTACCGATTCGTGCTGACTATGTCGGTAAGAACTTGCCCACTTCAACTAAGGAAATTGTTGCCGTACGATTGGAAGAAATCGATGAGGACGACCGCGTAATCATCATGGAAGAAAAATAGGACCCTTTAAATGAGTCCAGTGAGACTTCAAAGGAGGATATATAATTATGGAAGCGAGATTAGCGAGTAATAAGCAGTTAGGGGCGGGTCAGCAGTTTGCATTAGGGTTTCAGCATTTGTTTGCTATGTTTGGTGCTACTGTCTTAGTTCCTCTTTTAACCGGATTAGACCCAGCGGTTGCGTTGTTTTCATCGGGAACCGGAACTCTACTTTTTATGCTCATAACTAAAGGTAAGATACCTGCCTATTTGGGGTCTTCCTTCGCCTTTATTGCACCTATCATCAGTATTTCAGGTCTATGGGGTGTTGAATACGCTCTAGGTGGAGCTGTAATGGTGGGGTTAGTCTATGCATTGGTCGCTTTGATCATTGCGCGAGCTGGGACGGATTGGATTGACCGTGTATTACCTCCAGTTGTGATTGGTTCGGTTATTATGGTCATTGGTTTGGGTTTGGCAGGAACCGCAATTGATATGGCAGGCTTGACTGGGGGAGGCTCCATTGCCAATCCTGATGTCCGTATCTCCTTATTTACTCTGTTGGTTACAGTTGTTGGAATCATGTTTTTTAAGGGGTTTTTCGCAGTAGTTCCAATCTTAATTGGAATCATTACCGGTTACATTTTTGCTATTACTCAGGGCGCTGTTGACTTTACTCCGGTAAAGGAAGCCGCTTGGTTGGGTCTACCTGGATTTATAGCTCCGAAGTTTAGTGTCACTGCTATAGCTATGATGCTGCCGGTATCATTGGTTTCTATTACGGAGCATATGGGCGACGTTATGGTTTTAAGCAGAATCACGGGTAAGCAGTTCTACAAGTCTCCTGGGTTGCATCGGACCCTCTTGGGAGATGGGCTCGCCACTGCTTGGGCTGGTCTGTTCGGTGGTCCTCCCAATACCACATATAGTGAAAACGTGGGAGTATTAGCCATCACGGGCGTACACAACGTCTCAGTGGTTGCAGTTGCCGCCGTAATCGCAGTAGTAATCTCCTTTGTTCAGAAAATAGGAGCGCTGATTTCAACCATTCCATCTCCGGTTATGGGGGGAGTCTCCATAGTCCTCTTTGGGGTTATTGCTGCTTCAGGAATCAGGACACTGGTGGAAAGTGGCATTGACTACGGTGATAAGCGCAACTTGGTTATTTCCTCAGTAATTCTGGTGTTGGGTATCGGTGGAGCAGAGCTTGGTTTAGGTGAAGTAAAACTCCATGGTATGGCCCTAGCTTCTGTAGTTGGTATCTTGCTTAACCTAGTTCTTCCGCAGAATGGGGTAAGCAAAGCAGAATAATACTCGGATAACGGCAAAGAGGAGCAGTAATGCTCCTCTTTTTGGCGTAAACTAGAAAAACGATGGCTGGGGACGACTCAATGTGGTCAAATACTAGCACTTTGTTGTTTTTGTTGTTGGTAGCCAAAAAGGAACGGAGGGGCTTTAGCCATATACTTGCACGTTTCCCTAGTTTACGTTTGAATCGTTCCTTTGTTGACGATTGAGTGGTCCATTGTTTCGGTGTGCCGGATCCTTAATGCGATTTTGGTATCGACACGTTCCTTGCCCCTACCTCTAGTCTGGGACGAGAAAAGATAAATTATACCTCCTAAAAAATAATTTTGAGTATCCCCAGACTAATTACAATCACTCCAGGCATCCAGCGTAAATCGGGCCCTTTGGAAGGAGTAGCAAGTGAGGAAGCACCTGTTTGTAATCCCTTAGAAATAAAAACAAAGCTAGCAAGCATCACAGCAATTGTAGTGGGCACAATGGGTAAACTGAGCATTGCAGCCCCAAAGCCGGCCCCTATGGCGTCTAAAGCTAGCGCTCCACCAAGGATGAACGCTTCCACTCCGGTAATAGTTTGCGATTGGTCAGTATCGGCGCTTAGTGGTTCTTGCAACACCTGAATAATCAGTCCTAGAAAGGGTATACGCCAATTGATCAGGATTCGAACCTGGTCCGAACGATAGCTTCGCCAGAGATTATAGATACCTAGCAGGATGAAAATGATAGCACCCATGATGTTAGCTAAACTAGAGCTGATTTGCTGTTCCAGTATCCACCCAATTGCCATAGCCACAAGTACAGAGCAGCCAGAGATAAGACTCAGTACTAGCTTTGAACCCAAGGGGATAGTTATTCGGTTCAGCCCGTAAGTAATACCCAGGGCGAGAGAGTCGAAGCTGACAGCAATAGCTAGAACTAGTACCGAAATCCAGATCAAGATAACCACCTCCTCTAAATAACTCATAGTATGGTTTTCACCCGCAGGATGTGAAATCCATGCAGGCTAGTGTAAAGTTACTGTAGGACAGGAATTCTGTTTGGGAAATAGAAGAAGATCTCACCGTCCCGAG
>JAAZLQ010000132.1 GCA_012799255.1 Bacillota bacterium | reverse complement strand
TCAGCGTAATCCTAATCAAGAACTCAAGGTCGCCACTGAACTTGCTAAATGGTATGGAGGCACAATCAGTCTAGGGCATCGCCTTTCCGGGCGGGCAAACTTTCCCCGACGTATTGTTTCTACGTACTTAAACGCCAGTGTCGCCCAGCAGCAACTGGATTTTGTGCAGATGTGGGACGATGTATTGGACCAACTGGAATTTCCAGTTCAAGATCTTGTTATCTTAAAAGCAGATGGGGGCACCATGACGCTTAGGAATGCGGGTGAGCGACCCATCGAGACGATTCTCTCAGGACCTGCCGCAAGCATTATGGGAGTGCAAGCCTTAATCAGGCGGCAGGAAGCAAACTATCTGATTCTGGACATAGGTGGTACCACAACAGATATGGCAGCTGTTGTGGACGGTGAGGTTCTTTTTGAACGGGATGGAGCATCAATAGCGGGCTATAAAACCTTAGTGCCAGCGGTTCTAACTAGATCTATTGGTCTGGGTGGGGATAGCGAAATCAGTTATCAGGAAGAGGAAGGAATCACGATTGGCCCGCAGCGGGCAGGTCAACCCCTTTGCCTAGGTGGTAAACGACTCACACCAACTGATGCAGCCGTCGCCCTGGGCCTAGTTGATCTTGGTTCCCGCCAGGTGGCAATTCAAGGGTGGAAAAGGTGGGCAGACGATCTCATGTTGGAATGGGATGAACTAGCCCAGGCTGTGATAGATGCTTTTATCAAGAAGTTATGTCTTGAGGTGGATGAATTTTATCGGGAGCTAGAAAGTATGCCCCTTTATACTGTTCAAGCAGTTCTAAATCCACCAGAACTCCGGCCCCAGGCGGTGGTGGGTCTGGGGGCTCCGGCACCAGTTTTTATTCCCAAGTTGGCTGAGGTAATGGGCCTACCCCATGAAGTTCTTCGCTATAGCGCTGGTGCCAACGCTATTGGGGCAGCAGCTGCCCAATGCACCTTTGGCTTAACTCTTCACGCAGATACTGCCTTGGGTATCGCAACCATTCCCGAACTGGGCTATCACGAGGAGATTCATCGACCTATTTTCTTTGGTCTTGATCAAGCAAGGGAGTTAGCCAGAAAAAAGACGCAGGAGTATGCCAAGACCCATGGCTATGACCATACTGATGAAGTCTACATTGTGGAAGAAGAGAGCTTTAGGATGGTAAGGGGTTTTCGAACGGTGGGCGAGACGCACTTGGTGCGTACTCAGCTACGACCGAAAGTGACTAAGATTAGGGGGGACGACCATGGTTGAGCCGAAACCGAAAGTGGGTTTGGTGTTTTTTCCAGCCTTTGATTGGGCCATAAGTCCTGACCATCCTGAGCGCCAAGAACGCCTCCTATACACGCGTGATCAGATTCAGGAAGAAGGACTCTTGGATCATCCAAGTATTCGGGAGTTTCGTCCTCGTCTGGCCAGCGACGAAGAGATTTTGCGGACACATATTGTCTTGCCTACGCTGAGTCAGCAAGTTACTGAATCACACCGGATTGCTGCGGGCGGAACGATCGTGGCCGCGGATTTGATCCTTGATGGTGTGGTAAAACGGGCCTTTGCACTTCTAAGGCCACCTGGTCACCACGCCAACCGGGTTGTCCATGGTTCTAGGGGATTTTGTCTGCTTAATAATGAAGCGGTGATGGTTGATCATCTCCGCCATCGCCTAGGACCCGATGTAAGGATTGCCATTGTGGATACTGATGCCCATCATGGAGATGGCACCCAAGATGTCTTTTATAATGATCCGGGGGTATTGCATATTTCGCTCCATCAAGATGGGCGGACTTTGTATCCTGGAACTGGATTTCCCCAAGAACAGGGTGGCCCTGGTGCCTTCGGACAGACGGTGAATATTCCACTTCCACCGGGGACGGGTGATGAGGGGATGTTGATGGCCATGGAACGAGTAGTTTTACCCATTCTGGAGGAGTGGGAGCCGGACTACATCATTAATGCTGCCGGCCAGGACAACCATTTTTCTGATCCGATCACGAACATGAGCTTTTCGGCCCATGGCTATGCTCAGTTGACCGACCTACTCAAGCCTGACTTAGTGGTCTTGGAGGGGGGGTACTCCATTGAAGATGCCTTGCCTTATATTAACGCCGGGTTGCTTTTGGCCTTAGCTGGTTTGGATTATTCCAAAATCCAAGAACCTCAAGGCAGACCAGGCGCGTTACAAAGCAGTTCGATTACTAGACAAGTCGCCGAGATCTGCGATGAAGTGTTGGGTCTCTGGCAGAAACGCAATAAAGTGACACGTAGTGATATCTTCGGTGCAGGGTCCTTCTTTGAGCGCAGGAGGCAGATTTACTATGATACGGACAATATCTATGAGAGTCAGCAGGAATACATCCGGTTGTGTTCCGATTGTCCAGGTTGGCGAGTAATCTACACAACATCTACACGAGTTGCAATCCCAGTGGCAGCTGTGTTAACCTCTTGGCAGACTTGCCCCAGTTGCCAAAAAGAGGCAGAAAACCACTACCACTCTACCATCAAGGAAGACCAGTTCGGGCAAGTCATCTGGCAGGATAGTTCCCAAGGTTATTCAACATGGACAAGTTCCACATGTTAACAGGGTTTTCAGTAGTATTTGACGAATTCTAGATAGTGATTCCAAAGTAGGGGGATGCATGAATGATACGCTGGCAGCGGGGGGCTTACTTAGTACTCTTAGACAGTTTTTTAGTTAATTTAGCATATGTTGGGGCTCTTCTTTTACGTTTTGAAACAATCCCGGCTCAGCAGTGGCAATTATTTGGTAAAGTCTTCTTACCTTATACTGTAGTTCGTTTGTTAAGCAATTATTTCTTTGGTCTTTATCGGAGAGCTTGGCGCTACGCCTCCATAGAAGAAGTCTTGGCTATTGTTGGTGCAGTATCGGTAGGTTCCTTGATTAATGGGGTGTTAGGTTTATTTTGGTTTGGTTCCCTGCCGATCCGCAGTATTGTGGTTCTAGAGTGGTTGTTGGCTATTGCCCTGATCGGGGGAAGTCGTTTTACCTGGCGGATGGTTGCTGGTCGAGAACTAGCCCCCCAACCGGAGAGAAATAAGGATACTTCCAAGAGGATTCTTATTGTTGGTGCAGGAGACGGCGGAGTGTTAGTGGCCCGCGAGCTTCGCAATCATTACGGTGGTAGGGTAAAGATTGTAGGCTTTATCGATGATGATCCAGCCAAGCAAAACCAAAGGATTTTAGGCTATCCAGTATTGGGGTGCAAAGAGGATTTACCCCGTTTGGCAGAGCAGCACAACGTAGATGAAATAATCATTTCTATGCCGTCTGTCCCCCGCAAAGTGATCCGGGAAATCGTTAATATTACTCAGGAGACAGGAAAAGTGGTCAAAATCCTACCTGGTGTTTTTGATTTGATTGAAGGAAATGTAACAGTTAGTAAGATCCGTGAAGTTCAAATTGAGGACTTACTGGGACGCGATCCGGTAGAAGTAGATATAGCTGGTATGAGTGCTTATATCACAAACCATGTGGTGTTAGTTACTGGTGCCGGCGGATCGATTGGTTCGGAACTATGTAGGCAGATTGCCAATTTCAAACCAAAAAAATTGTTGCTCTTAGATATCTGTGAGAATAATATGTATGATATAGAGATGGAGTTACGGGTCCACAAAGATCTTTCGTTGGTACCTTTAGTTAAGGATATTCAGGATCGCAAAGCAATCGCGGATGTTTTTCAAAAGTACAAGCCCGAAGTGGTATTCCATGCCGCTGCCCATAAGCACGTACCCCTTATGGAACAAAATCCAGAGGAGTCGGTCAAGAACAATGTTTATGGTACCTTTCAAGTGGCTTGGGCTTCCCATCGCTATGGTGCGAAAAAGTTCGTCTTAGTTTCCACCGATAAGGCTGTAAATCCTACCAGTGTGATGGGGGCCACAAAGCGGGTTGCTGAAATGATCATTCAGTACCTTGATACGATCAGTGAGACGAATTATGCTGCGGTGCGCTTTGGTAACGTCTTGGGCAGTCGGGGTAGCGTGATTCCCTTGTTCAAGAAGCAAATTATGGCCGGAGGACCTGTGACAGTAACCCATGAGAACATGATTCGCTACTTTATGACAATTCCCGAAGCAGTGCAACTTATCTTGCAGGCTGGTGCACTGGCTAAGAAGGGCGAGATTTTCGTCTTGGATATGGGTGAACCGGTGCGCATTATGGATCTAGCTACCACACTCATTCGCCTTTCTGGTCTGCAGCCCTATACTGATATCGATATTAAAGTTACAGGCATGCGACCTGGGGAAAAGCTTTTCGAAGAGCTACTCACTGACGAGGAGGGGGTTAATGCCACAACCCATCAGCGCATTTTTGTGGCTAAGCCATCCTGCCTTGATCTGGACCTGTTAGAATCCACGGTGGAAGCTTTACAAAACCAGCCCGAAACAGTGCTACCTTGTGATCAGACCACCACGAAGGAGTTTATCCAACGGTTCCTACCGGATTTCGTGGTAGTTACCAACCAGGAGAGTGGTGTTTTAGAGGCTGCTGCCACCGGCACAGAAGATTAGAGTTTGAAAGCTAGTTAATACGGGAGGACTACCCAGATGATCAAAGTTGCTGTAGTAGGTTATGGTAATATTGGAAAGTATGCGGTGCAAGCAGTTGAAGCAGCCCCTGATCTAGAGCTGGCGGGGGTGGTGCGTCGTCAGGTAGACCCGAACCACTTGCCCTTAGAATTACAGACAGTACCAGTGGTCAGTTCGATTGATCAGTTAGGGCAGGTAGATGTGGCACTACTTTGTGTCCCAACGCGTACAGTCCCAACCACCGCTGCTGAGATAATAGCTCGTGGTATCAACACGGTGGACAGTTATGATCTCCACGGAGACGATTTAGTCAACTATCGCGCTGCCCTAAGCAAAAGCGCACAGGACCATAATGCTGTGGCAGTACTATCTTCAGGTTGGGATCCGGGTACAGATTCAATCCTGCGGGCTCTGATGGAAATCATGGCTCCCCAGGGGCTGACGTTTACGAACTTTGGACCGGGAATGAGTATGGGTCATTCTGTAGCAGCCAAGGCTGTGCCTGGGGTAAAAGATGCTCTGTCCATGACTATTCCTAAGGGATCAGGAGTGCACAGAAGGATGGTTTATGTGGAACTTTCTCCAGGTACCAAACTGGAAGAGGTTCGGGGTTTAATTCACAATGATCCATATTTTAACAAAGACGAAACGTTTGTTTATCAAGTTGATTCGATTGACGCCCTCAAAGACGTGGGACACGGCGTACTTATGGAGCGCACAGGAACATCTGGAAAGACAGCAAACCAGCAGTTCAAGTGGGAGATGCGTATCAACAATCCAGCCCTCACCGCCCAAGTGATGGTAGCTGCTGCCAGAGCCAGTACCAAGCAGTCGCCAGGTGCTTATACGCTTTTGGAAATTCCGTTAATTGATTATTTTTCAGGAAATGTTGATGAATTAATTAGGCGCCTGGTCTAAGTTAGCACGAAACGCGAGTTAACCTCGGAGTGTTTTTACGGAAAAACCACTTCGAGGTTTTTTGTTCTTCATTTTTGTTCACTCCTTGTTAAATACCCAATAAAAATACAAGGAGTTTTAAGATCGGATGCGAATAGTAGGTATATAATTTTTTCAATATGGAGGCTG
>JAAZLQ010000208.1 GCA_012799255.1 Bacillota bacterium | reverse complement strand
CGCAGAGCGCTCAAGGTGTGGGTGTCTTCTGGACGATAAAACCCAGGGCGACAGCCCTGGGTTGAAGAGTGTTCTAATATTAGGTTCTAAAGAAACAGCAAGGGGGAGTGCAGTAATTTAGAATAGTCTTTGTTCTTTTGACGAGGATGTTTCTCCCAAGTGAAAAACTTCTTGACCTGGCGGTCTTCCTTGCTGATAGTCTCGTTTACAGTGAGGTTATACGGGCGAAATACTAATTGGTTTCTCAATATTAATCTCCTCTCGCTAATGAAATTGGGAAAACAAAAAGCGTAGTGTCGCAATGGCATTGGCCAAAGTGACGAATACGCTTGGTGTACTCCTGCGGGGTTAGCTGACGGGTTAGGACGCCCAAATCGCCCTTCTCACTTTCGTGAGATTCACCCCAAAAGATTGGTTCCCCCACTCCCTATACGGTCTTCGGAGATTTCAACTAAATAATAACATTGTAACTAATAAATGTCAATAGCATTGGTAATCGTTCTTGTTAGGTAAAAATTCAACCCATTTTTAGCGTTTTTTGGAGTGAGAAAGGTCTTTGTAGTTGAAATTCAATGAAATGAAGGGTACAAATAGGGAAAGCCGTGCTCCCAGCCCGTCGACATTGGAGATTTCCACATAATATTTTTTTGAAATTTGCGGAGGTATGTGAATGAGCCATAGATCTATTCTCGTTATATCACTACTTATTGTGTTTGCTTTTGGTGTACACGTAAGAGCGGAGTTTCGAGTTTCACCTGAAATGGAGCTTTTGGCCGGGGTCTTGGCACAAACTACTTGGATAGAAACAAGGGGGCCTTCAGGATCTGGCAACGAGTATTTCCAGGCTTTACAACAATTCTTTAGGGATTATCAGGGCCATCCAGCAGTAAATATAGCCCAAGACTTAACAAAACGAGGTTTTACTTACGATGCTCCTCCGGCTTTTGTTTGTCACTTGGGTCCCCTTCCAGATTTGGAGTTGACCTACGAGTACAGTCAATACCTCGTGAATCGTGCAGGCGGCAGGGACAAGTTGGAAGAGTTTCGCATCGCCCTGGCAGATCTAGCAGCGGAGTCTGACTTTTTGAGTTTCTTTGAAGGCTGGCTTCCGTATCTCGAAGCTAGTCTGGAGCACAGCCACGAGGGGTTTAGTCGCACTGAACTCGAAGCGTGGTTGGAGAACTTTTTTGGGTGGGCTCCCGCTGAGTTCCAGCTCATCATGGCGCCTAGCATGTTTCCTGGTGGTGGCTATGGTGCTACAGTAACCAATGCCCAAGGGCAGGTGATTGCCGCGCAGATTATCCGCGAACAAGGTACTAGTCAAGGTAAGCCAGAGTTTCCCACTGGTGATGATTTGGCGAGTCTAACACTGCACGAGATGGGCCACACTTTTGTAAACCCCAGTTTGGAAGCATATCCTGAGCGTGCAAAGCGTTTAGCCCCACTGTTTTGGCCCGTTAGAAAGATAATGAGAGATCAGGCTTATCCAACGGTGCAGGTATTCCTGAACGAACAGGTACTCAGGGGAATGGAGGTAGTGGCGGCTCGGGATCTGTTTACGCCCGAGATGGAGACCATTTCACTAGATTATAATGAACGGCGAGGTTTTTATCTGACTGGTTTTATCGCGGAACAATTGAGTTACTATCAAGTGAACCGCGATCTCTACCCAACTTTTAAGGAATTTGTTCCATATTTGTACGATCAGCTTGAACTTTATCAGAGGGAAAATCGCACCTGGTTGGATCGATTCTGTGGGAGGCTATATGGGGTAGTTTGTGACATTTTTTTCAGGTAAAAATCAGACCAGCGACGGAGAAAACACCCATCTTTAGCCAGTTAAGGCCCTCCTAGTGTCTTGATAAAATAAATTCATCAAATCGAGATAGGGGATGGGTATGACAACTAATAAGCAAACTCTAGGAAGACGTCTTTTTATCAATCGTGATTTTGGACTTCTCTTTTGGGGGCGGTTAGTATCTCAAGTTGGGGACGGCATTCATTACCTTGCCCTCACATGGTTAGTGCTCGACCTGACAGGATCCGGGACCGCCTTGGGTACCATGCTCTTTGCTTCCTCCATTCCTATGGTGCTTTTGGCTCCTTTTAGCGGGGTTCTGGCAGATCTTTGGGATCGGAAGACAATTGTGGTGTCCATGGACGTATTGCGGGGATTGATCATTCTGACGTTAGCTTTCGTATATCGGACAGGGTCTTTAAACATGCCGATTTTGTATGTAGCTACCATTTTCTCTTCACTTTGCGGTGTGCTTTTTGGACCAGCAATTTCGGCAACTGTTCCGGGATTAGTCAAAAAAGAAGAATTAGTAAAAGCGAACTCTTTAAACAGTCTTTCGCGAGCAGCTACCCAGATTGTAGGTCCTGTGGCAGGAGCCTTTCTACTAGGAACAACAGGCTATTTCGGAGTATTCCTAATTAACGGTATCGCCTTTCTGCTATCTGCTATTTCAGAAATGTTTATCCGCTTTCCAAAAGTACAGAGTGAAAAAGCCGATACGCGGATCAGTGCTGGTGAGCAGTTTGTGCTCAAGTTTAAAGAGGGATTTGTGTACATCTGGCAAAATGTGGGTTTGAGGACGATTATTTTCTTTGCTGTCGCTTTGAATTTCGTCTCTTCTCCGCTAATGAATGTTGTCTTTCCTTATTTTGGCAAAGAAGTCTTGCTCTTGGAGGCCCAGCAATATGGTACGCTCCAAGCTATGCTGCCAGTAGGGTTCTTGGTTGGTACAGCACTGATTGGCTTTTTAACTAAGAAGTATCGAAAGGAATCTCTTCTTTCTTTCGGGATTGTAATGCAAGGTGCTATAGTGGTTTTGATCGGCGCCTTCGCCATGCCTTCTGTTTATGTAAACATGGAAGTATCTGCAATACTAATAGCAATGTCTTGCGCATTGTTTGGTGTAGGTGTAATGAACATTCTCGTCAATGTTCCTTTCCAGGTGACACTTCAAGAGACGGTTCCCGATTCTTATCGGGGCAGAGTCTTTGGACTTATGGATAGTATGGTGCAACTACTTGTACCTCTTTCCATGGCGCTTAGTGGGGTTTTGGTAGATATGTTTTCGGTGGCGAGTCTATTTTGGGTCCCGGGCGTAGTGATAACATGCTTAGGCTTCGGTTTAGCTGCTTCCCGCAATGTGAGACTCCTTTATGTGAAACAGGAGACTGCTTAATGCAGTCTCCGAGCAAAAAGTGATAAGAGCGGAGTGGTATCAATGATCTTGAAGATAAAAACAAGTCAAGGTCAAGAGTTCATCGAGATTACTCGAGAAGTCCAGCAAGTCGTGGCTGACGAGGGAATGCAAGAGGGATTCGTGGTCGTTTACGTCCCTCACACGACAGCGGGTGTTACCGTCAATGAAAATGGCGATCCTGATGTGGTGAGCGATATTATTACTAGCCTGAACAAGGTGTTCCCGGTGCGGGGCGAATATCGGCACTATGAGGGTAACTCCCATGCCCATATCAAAGCTGCGCTCATGGGCTGTTCCTGCACCATTCCTGTGGAGGATGGGAAGCTAGCTCTAGGCACCTGGCAAGGGGTTTATTTCTGTGAGTTCGATGGACCTCGGCAACGAAGAGTGCTGGTGAAGACCATGAAGGAGAACCGATGAACAGATGGATAGCATGGTAAAGACAGAAAAGCATCTTAGCCCCCGCCTCTGGTTTAAGGCTTTTTTGACCTTGCTACTGTTTGTGCCTGCCTATACAACTCAACCATTTGATCGGATGCAAACAAGTGAAGTGATCAAGTTAGTACTATCGGCACCTTGGATGATCAAAATTAGTTGGCTGTTACCTCTCGCCAAGTTAGCGTTGTTTGTTACTAGTCAAAGAAGGGGCTAATTTGCCACCAGGGCTGCCTGTTTTTGCTTATCTTGGAGTTCTAAAATACTCTGCTGCCAGGGTTTCGTTTTGTAGATCCAGTAGCCGTAAAGACAGACCACAACATTGCTAAAGCTCATGGAAAACCAGATTCCGGTGGATTCCCAGGTGGTGAAATGGCCCAAGAGGAGGATCAGGGGCAGTCGCACAAACCAAAGTCTGCCCACTTCCATGGACATGGAATATTTCGTGTTCCCCGTACCTTGGTACAGCCCCTGAAATACGCTGAAAATGCCCATTAATGGCATGGACAGAGAAACATAAAATAGGTAGGTCAGGGAGAGTTCAATTACTGCCGGATCATCCTTCGCCTGCATAAAGAAGGTCAAAATAGGTTCATCAAAAGCGATCAAAATGAGACACCCCACAACACCGATGAGGATTGCCAGCTTTAAGGCCTTTATAAAGGCCTCTTTTACTCTCGGCATCTGATCTGCACCGATGTTTTGACCCACAATAGTTGTCAAGGCCTGCCCCATTCCCATAGCTGGTTGCATCACCAGGGAAGTAATACGATTGACCATGGCATAAGCTGCGAGGGTCGCGGTTCCATAGGAGGCAATGAATCCATTTAGTACGATAAAGCCAAGGGAAGCACCTGATTGGCCGATAGAGGATGGCAACCCGACTTGCACGATCTCTCGCACGATCCCCCCATTGAATCTGAAACCCTTAAAGTCAGGTTTGAGCTTGTTCTTTTTCCCGAAGAGAATTACAAATCCAACAACTGCTAAAAGGGCTCTGGATACTAAGGTGGCCCAGGCGGCGCCTGCTATACCCCAGTTGAAAGTAAAAATGAAAATAGGATCCAAGACGACATTAAGGACTGCTGAGGTAGCACTTAAGATCATCGGGGTGATGGTGTCACCTTGGGAATGCATCATAGAGTTAATGTTGAAGAAAAGGAATAGGAACGGTAAATCCAAAAAGGTGATCCTTAAGTAGATAATTGCGTATTTCGCTAGGTCATCTGTGGCGCCCATTAAGGGAACAATGAGTGGTGTCGTCAAGTAACCTAAAATGGTAAAGAAAACAGAGGCAATAAGGGAGAGTGCTACCAATTGAGAAGCGTAATTCTTGGCAGACTTCCAATCTCCCTTGCCCACAAGTTGGGACAAAAGTGAAGTCCCGGCAATGGACAGACCGATTCCCAGCGAGATAAACAAAAAGTTTACGGGCCACACAAAGGCTGTAGCTGCAAAATGGACAGAGGAAATCCTGCTTACCCACAGCCCATCAGCTAGATTATACAGAGTTTGAATTAAGCTATTGATAATGATGGGAATGGAGAGGGTAATTAGGACGTTGTACATGTTACCCCCTAAGATAAGTTCGGTCTTGTTATTGCGTACCATATTATCCACCCTAATGTCATATTTGCCAATCAGATAGAATCATTATATCATTTTAGTTTTACAAATAATACGTAAAAAACGCCATGAGCCAGGATACTCATGGCGTTTTAGGTAAGAAAAATCTAGCAAGCAGGTACTCCAGTACAGTGAGGAGCAAGGCAAATCCCACTAAAGTTCCTAGGGTAGTGCGAAGAAAGGGAGTTAAACCAAAAATGTAGGCTATAAACGCTGCAAGAACGCCTTGTAGGAAAGCCGTAACAATCCTGGGGAGTGACCCTTGGATTCCCATTCCCATAAGAAATACGTTTGCGAAGGTAGTGGGGATGGCATAAAGGAGAACTTTCCACCAGGGATTACTGTCAAAAAGGGTTAGCATAAGCAACGCCACTAGGGTGATTAGGGCGTATTTTCCGAGAAAGTGCGTGCGATCGAACATGGGCTTTCACCTCCTAAGCTAGTCTGTACCGAAAAACTTGAAAAATACTTGTTGACAGATGTGAAAACAGAGCAGTATAATATTGGTGCACTAGACAACTGGTGCACTAACTCGGAAGAGGGGTGAGGTGGTTTGCACATTGACTTCAGTACTTCCATACCAATATACTTGCAGATTATTGAAGAGTTTAAACGTCAAGTCGCAACTGGTAAGCTCAAGCCTGGTGATAAGGTTCCGTCCCAACGTGACTTGGCTACTGCGCTTAAGGTGAACGCCAATACTGTACAGCGAGCGTATCGGGAAATGGAAATTCTAGGATTAGTGGAGACCTTGCGCGGGCAAGGGACCTTCATATGTCAGACTCAAGAAATTGTGGAGGAGACCAGGACAGAAATGTTGACTAATCTTGTTGATGATTTTGTAAAGGCCATGCGTTCCCTAGGCCTAAGTGAACAGGCCACACTGGAAATAGTAAAAGAGCGGTTTCAGGAGAACCAACTCAAGGAAGAGGTGAAAGAGAAGTGAGTGTCACGAATCAAGCATTAGAGGTACGGAACTTAAGAAAAAAATATCCCAAAGTGGAAGCGCTAAAGGGGATTGATCTAAGCTTACCCAGGGGTGAAATTTGGGGTTTGTTGGGACCAAATGGAAGCGGAAAATCTACCTTACTCAAGTGCATTGTAGGTTTAATCCAACCTGATGGGGGTGAAATAAGGGTGTTTGGAGCTCCCCCTTCACGGGACACTAAAGCACAGATTGCTTTTGTGCCTGAGATAGAGAATCTTTACCGTTGGATGACAATCGGGCAGGTTATAGAGTTCACCTCGACTTTCTATGAAGACTGGCAAGCAGAAAGAGTGCCAGAGTTACTGCAGTTTATGCGTCTTGATCCTACCGCTAAAGTGAGTTCCCTATCAAAGGGGATGCGGGCCCGTCTACGGCTAATCCTAGCACTAGCTCGCAAGGCACATCTAATCCTCCTTGATGAACCATTTAGCGGGATTGATCCCTCTTCTCGGGAGCGGATCGTAGAAGGGATTATCCGACAGTTTAAGAGTGAAGAGCAAACAATGATTATTTCAACTCATGCCGTGGGAGACACAGAACAACTCTTTGATTCTGTTGTTTTTCTAGATGAGGGTACCATCAATCTTCAAGGGAATGCTGAAGATCTAAGAAATCGTTATGGCAGGTCCATAAATGATCTGTTCAAGGAGGTTTTCGTCTAATGCGACACTTCTTAAGGTTATTGCGTAAGGACTTAGAAGCCAGTCGTTTGCCGGTGGGGTTTCTGTCAGGAATTACTTTAATCATAATGCTCTTTGTGCGTTTTAAGATATCAAGTGGCGCCTGGGCAGCAGAAAACTTCGTGGCTGCTGTAGCCATTCCCGTTGCCTTTATGCCTCTTTGGTTGATTTGGCAAAGCTTTCAGACTCTTCGTTCAGAATGGCGGGAAGATACAGTCTACACCCTCCTTGTGTTGCCGGTAGCTGGTTGGAAGGTAATGCTCGCCAAGTTGGTAAGTATTTGGGTGGAGTACAGTGTTTTGTGTGTAGCAACAGTAGGTGGTACTTTAATTTTCTTCGGTACTTTTCTGGAAGAGCTTTTTAGGGCATTGCCCAGTGTTTCATGGGCGATCTGGAACGGATTTATGGTCTACCTGCTTGGCCTTGCTATCCTGTCCTCAGTTGTGATTTTTGTGCAGTT
>JAAZLQ010000237.1 GCA_012799255.1 Bacillota bacterium | reverse complement strand
TGGGAGTAATTTTAGGGGGTGCGAAAGATGGCTAAAGGTATTCTAGGTAAGAAATTGGGAATGACCCAGATATTCAGTGCAGAAGGATTGCTAATCCCCGTAACTGTCATCGAAGCTGGCCCATGTACCGTAGTGCAAAAGAAGACAATGGAAAATGATCAGTATCTTGCAGTACAGCTCGGTTTTGGTGATCGGCGGGAGAGACTTTTTAATAAACCGGAAAGAGGACACTTTGCTAAGGCTAATGTCAAGCCTCGCCGGTATTTACGGGAAATTCGTTTTAATGCGGATGATGATTTTGCAAATTTAAACGTGGGTGACTCTGTGGATGTCAGCATTTTCACTGAGGGTGAGAAAGTAGACGTTACTGCAACCAGCAAAGGTAAGGGTTTCCAAGGTTCTATCAAGCGTCACAATCAAGGACGCGGACCAATGTCCCACGGTTCTCACTATCATCGCGGCGTAGGTTCTTTGAACGCGGTTGACCCAGCTCGGGTTTTCAAGGGCCGTAAGTTGCCTGGCCGGATGGGTGGAGAAAGAGTTACAATTCAAAACTTAGAAATCGTCAAAGTTGACCAAGATCGTAATCTCCTTCTTGTGAAGGGTGCGGTACCAGGGGTCAAAGGAAGTTTTGTAGTAATAAAGAATGCAGTAAAAGCTTAGAGTTTGAGGAAGAGAGGAGGCTGCAATCATGCCGAAAGTGGCCGTTTTCAACATGGAAGGCAAGCAAGTTGGTGAGCTAGAACTCAGCGATGCTATTTTCGGGGTCGAGGTGAACCAAGACCTGATGCATAAGGTAGTCCTCAGCCAGTTGGCTAATCGCCGACAAGGGACTGTGTCAACCAAAACGCGGGGACTTGTTAGCGGAGGCGGACGCAAACCTTGGAGACAAAAGGGAACTGGACGTGCCCGTCAGGGAAGTACCCGTTCGCCCCAATGGGTTGGTGGTGGCGTAGTCTTTGGACCGACACCACGGGATTTTTCGTATCGTCTACCTAAAAAAGCACGCCGGGCTGCGTTAAAATCTGCCTTAAGTGCAAAAGCTGCTGCTGGTAACATTGTGGTTTTGGATGAGCTAAACATCAATGGACCTAAAACCAAAGTTATGGCAAGCATGTTTAAAGCGTTAGACGTTCAAAAGCCATTGCTGGTGACTGCTGAGTGGGATAAGAATGTAGAACTATCTGCTCGTAACATTCCAGGTGCAGTAGTGGCCAAGTCAGTGGGACTGAATGTGTATGACATCCTAAACAGCCAAAAGCTGGTTATTACTAAGGACGCAGTAACTAAGTTAGAGGAGGTGCTTGTATAATGGATGCACGCGACATCATTAAACGACCAATTATCACTGAAAAAAGCACCGACTTAATAGCTGAGAACAAATATACTTTTGAAGTAGATTTGCGAGCTACTAAACTGCAGGTTAAAGCTGCAGTAGAAGAGATTTTCGATGTCAAAGTCCAAAAGGTAAACACTTCTCGAGTGAAGGGTAAACTGCGTAGGATGGGACGCCATGAAGGATATACATCCGAATGGAGAAAAGCTGTGGTGACCCTGCAACCAGGCCATAGCATCGAGGTATTTGGAGGATTTTAAGGAGGGACGGAAAAATGGCAATTAAGAAGTATAAACCGACCACTCCGGGGCGTCGCAACATGACCGGTTATACCTTTGAGGAGATTACCAAAAAGGAACCGGAGAAATCGTTATTAGTTTCTCTTAAATCAACCGGTGGACGTAATGCTGAGGGTCGCATTACTGCCCGTCATCGCGGTGGCGGACATAAACGTAAATATCGCATCATCGATTTTAAGCGCAACAAGGATGGAGTCCCAGCAAAGGTGGCTGCCATCGAGTATGATCCTAATCGTTCAGCAAGAATTGCCTTACTGCACTATCTAGATGGAGAAAAACGTTACATTTTGGCTCCAGTTGGCTTAAATGTGGGAGATATGGTTGAGTCTGGTCCAGATGCTGATATCAAACCAGGTAACGCCTTGCCCATAGCTAACATTCCTGTAGGTTCAGTTATTCACAACATTGAGTTGCAACCAGGCAAGGGTGGACAAATGGTTCGTTCAGCTGGTGGTGCCGCTCAATTGATGGCAAAAGAAGGGGCCTACGGAACAGTACGCCTACCTTCAGGTGAGTTTAGAATGGTTCTACAAACTTGCCGGGCCACCATTGGTCAAGTAGGTAATGTAGAACACGAAAACATGGTCATTGGTAAAGCCGGTCGTTCGAGAAAACTTGGCAAACGCCCACATGTTCGTGGTGTGGCCATGAACCCAGTCGATCACCCACACGGTGGTGGCGAGGGTAGGGCTCCTGTGGGCCGTCCTGGGCCGGTTACTCCTTGGGGCAAACCTGCTCTAGGAGCACGGACTCGTAAGAAGAAGGCAAGCGATCGTCTGATCGTAAGACGTCGTAAGAGGTAATTAACGTTCTCTACGGGGAGGTGTAGTAATGAGTAGATCGCTGAAGAAGGGCCCTTTCGCAGATGCACATCTTCTCAACAAGGTTAGGAAGATGAATGAAACGGGCGAAAAGCGAGTGATTAAAACATGGTCAAGACGCTCCACTATTTTCCCGGATATGGTTGGTCATACAATCGCTATCCATGATGGGCGTAAACATGTTCCGGTATATATTACAGAAGAAATGGTCGGTCATAAACTAGGCGAATTTGCCCCAACTCGTACTTTCCGGGGGCATGCCGGTGAAAGATCGTCGGGCAGATAAGCAGATCGGGGTGATAATGAATGGAAGCGAGAGCAGTTGCTAGACACATTAGAATTTCACCACGCAAAGCTCGCCAGGTAATTGACTTAATTCGTGGCAAGGATGTTGAAGAAGCGTTAGCCATCCTGAAGTTCACGCCAAAGGGAGGCTCTCCCATCGTTGAAAAAGTTGTGCGGAGTGCAATGGCGAACGCAGAAAACAACTACGATATGGATGTGGACTCCTTGTATGTGGCAGAGTGCTATGTCGATCAAGGTCCAACTCTCAAGAGAATTAGACCAAGAGCAAGAGGCATGGCCAACCGCATTCGGAAACGCACAAGTCATATTACTGTGATTTTGCGGGAAAAGGAGGAATAGGTGCGTGGGTCAAAAAGTA
>JAAZLQ010000256.1 GCA_012799255.1 Bacillota bacterium | reverse complement strand
TATTTGGCTTGTCCCTCAATACACCTGCGCCTTTCTTCCTCACATCACCTACAGTCATAAACGGTCTAATGTTTATCCTGACACCGTCGTTAATATCTGGTTCCCAACCAATAGGTTGATCTTCAATAGGCTTCCACCGAACGAAGATGTCGTGAGGTGCCTCCCCGACAAGAATCAGCTCCAATTTCTGTTTTAGGCTTTCTGCAGCATCCAGCCTTTCCTTAGCACCATCTACTCCTAAAACGATATCGCTCTTCTGGCGAAGTATCCAGTCACCCAAGTAAGTATAGATTAAGGTCTCCAGCTTCCTTCTGTCCAGCTTATGGTAGTTGACTAACACCGAAAAACCATCTGATAACCCATCCCAGATCTGCCATATAAAAGGTCGATGGCCAAACAGCGTAAAGTGTTGCACAAAAAACTTATCTCGGAGCCAGGATTCAAGGGTTCCACCCGAATGGTCTACTTCAGCCAACAACCCTGATAGCTTCGCGGTACTCCAATCGCTACCGTAAGCTTCTGCAAGGATCGAGACCAACCTATCCACGGCAGATCGTTCTCCCCGCACAGAAGGAATGCATAGCAAACCGTCTTGTTCTATATGCTGAACAAGTTTCCCAACCCTCCCAACCCATTCACGTGTCTCATCGGAAAGAACCATTCCACTCTCTATTTCCGCCGGCCAACGATAACCAAGAAGGCGAGCTACAGCTACATGCAGAGGGTAGGGTGTTCTAGCCGGATGACCATGAAATATCCATTGAGTGGGATCATCGGAAAAAGGTTTTGGCAACCCAAAGGGTAATTCGGACGCTGCCCTTTCACTCCAAAACTCCAGATCAAATGGTACCTTTGAGAAGACTCCTGGAGTAACGAGTATGTCTTTACTAAACTTTCTTACCTCATCAACAAACTGCTCTGAGTTTACAAAGCAATAGATTGCTGCCAGATGATCATCATTGTAAGGCACAAATGCAGCTAAGACCTTGTTAAATGCATCGCCGAAATAGGTGGCTGCCAGCAACTTTCCAGACGAGATAATCAGTCCCCTTTTCCCCCATGCCTGTCTCCCTTGAATTCTTGCGCCCTTAGATCTAGCTAACTCACAGTTGTCGTCAGGCCACAGTAATACACTAGTCATCCCGCTAAATCCATGGGAATCAATATTGGCCATCATCCGCTTCCACTGCGGGGGGACATCGCCAAACTCCCAATAATACCGTACAAACCTGCCATCATCACCCGTAGATAAACCCTGATATATCTTCCCATAAAAACTCAGATGCTTATTGGCATTACTAATTGGATATAGGGATATTACATTTCTAGGATGGCGACTCTGTTCAGATTGATGTGTAGATAGAACTGAAGATGACACTAATGCACTTGCTTTGCCCAAGGGGTCTCTGTATGATATTACGTCAAGACCCCTAATTCTAGTATTCAAAGAAGGAGTCTCCCTTTGCAGAACCAGTAAAATAACGTCAACAACTTCTCCGGTTATAGCTTCAAACGCGTGCGGTCCAAGCTCTGCAATGAAGATAAATCGAGTTTCTTGGAGCAGCCTCTTGCGCAAGTGACGATACGAATAATCCCTCAGCAAGGACTGAGGAACAACCACCGAAGTTACACCCCCCTCAGGAAGCCAGTCTAGAATTCGCGAAAGAAAGACCGTAGCGAGGTTATTATGGGCATCTGGAAAATGCTTTTTTGTAAACTCCAACAATGCTTGGTCCTGTTTTCCTTTACCCAAATACGGAACATTCGTGACAACAAAATGATAATTGCGGGACAAAAACATTGCCGCCTTAGATAGCCCGTGTGCGGCGACTGCAATCTCATCATATGAGCGCGTTCGATCATCGATCTCTTTCACTACGTCATCGAATATCTGAGCGACTTGATGGTAGTCTGTACTAAACACGTCTCCGCCTACTCGGTGAGGATTGATTAAACTTCCCAATAAGGGAGCATCCTCAAAAAAATTGTAGAGTTCCTCCATGGTGTTACCGGCTTTGGTCATCAATTCAGTATACTCTGCAATCCCATCGGCGTTGAAGTCCTTCTTTGTTGTGCTGCTAAAATAGTTCGACGTCATTTCGAGCCACTCACGTTTACTTATGCCTATTCCAGAACCGGTGCAGGCCAAATTCATACTTGGTAGGGGTTCGTGACTATGCTCAGGATCAGAATAACGCCAAGCAGCCAAAGCCAGAGAAAAAGCAGCAATTTCAATGCATCGTTGATCAATTTCAAGTCCAAAAAGATTGTCGCGTAAGACAGCTGCCACAGCGTCCCGAGCACCAAGATTCTCCAGTCTCTCGCGCATAGGGGCCAGCATCAAAAGTGACGCCACCAAAAAGTGACCAGATCCACAACAAGGGTCTAATATCTTTAGCTCCGCCGGTTGATCCGGCCAAGTCTCTGAAACCACGCACGCAGGTGCCCAGTTCCCCGCCGGCTCTCTTACAAATCGCAAATATTCAAGCGGAACACCCGGTAAGGATATCTTTTCCCGAAGCTCTTGTTCACACTTAGCATTCTCCAAATCAGTATCGGTAAGCTGCTTCTTTGCCCACCAAACACCAATCGTATTGTCCAATAGGAAGCTAACCATGTAAGGATCAGTAAACAGTTGGGTAACTGCGGGCAGTTCACGTTCACCGATCTTGACTTCTGATTTGTTAATACTATACTTGTTCTTCGCCTGCCAGAACTGATAAACCCAACCTAGACTATCGGACGCCTCGAAGACTTCGGAAGGCAATTCATCTAATAAATCCTCTAGCTTTCTTTGATACTCAGGGGCTAGATCAATTTCGAAGACAGGCGAATCCGCACGGAAAATTTGGGGAAGCATGTTTTGCGCAAAGCGAGAGGCCAACTCCCAACCATCTTTTGCCCCTTCATCTCGCGCCAGTTCTTCACATTCCTCGAGTGAGACAGGAACAGGACTAACTGGATCCGGATACATTAGAAGGTTGTTCTCCGCTAAGAACTTAGCAAATAGCATGCGATGCCAGTGCTGATAAGCCACTTCCTCCAGCAATCTCTCAATTTCTTGGGTTTCATCGCGAGAATTGCGTATATCCCCCAGTTGCCGTCCGTGTGCTCTAAGCCTCCGCCTGAGATCTCGTTCTTCTGTAGACAAATGCTTGTACGGTGATGATTCACCAATACTTAATTGCTGTAACGTATACCGAGCTGCAGTTTCAGCCACCTCACGGGCTTCTTCTACAACACGTGCTAACTTGTCCCTTAAGTCTTTGTCC
>JAAZLQ010000125.1 GCA_012799255.1 Bacillota bacterium | reverse complement strand
TTTGAATGTTAACCACCTCATCAGAGATAAAAAAAGGATTAACTGAGATATGAGCTTCTCCATTAAGAAAGACTGTTCCTCCGTTCAAATCTGTTTTATTGAGCATCAAAAAGGCTGCTGCTTCCATTTTAATGGCTGATCCCCGAGGAGCACTATTATTTAAAAAGTGAACTCCATCAATCATCCCATTCCCTTTATGAAGTATGATGGCACCTCCATCATTGGTTGAACTGTTATTACGGATTAACCCACCATACAAACTGATATTTCCCTCATTATAAATAGCTGCACTTTCCCCATGGTGTTCTTCTACAATAACTCCATTTTCAAACGCTAAAGATCCGTAGTTTTTAATCAGATGACTGGATGTTTGATATTGGTTATGGGTTCCACTGATCGTCAAAGTAAGAGTATCAGTTTCTATCACTCTCCCCTGTAATATCAAACCTGTCCCCACTTTAACTTCAATCAGGTGACTTATTGAACCGGCAGGAGCTATGATTCTTGTATTGGAGTCAGGAATCAATTTAAAGAAGCCACTTTGAACAACAATTGGCGAGGAGAGGAAAACATCTTGAGTAATGTAAATAGAATAGACTCCCCCCTGATATATTGAATAGCCAAAATCGGCTCCACCTATGGCCGTAATAAAGGTATTTCCATTAGTAACAGTACCGCCTGGTGCATTTTGGGAAAATAAAGATTTGGAATGAAATAAACTCAAAAAAAAGAGTATAAACAATCCCCATTTTATCTTTTTCATAACATAAGTTTTAAAACTGCAAATATACGTTAACTTTTGAGATTGAGTAAAAAATGGCCAAAATAAAAGAGCTTTTTTTTTAGAAAAAGCTCTTTTTGGGAAAAATCATATTCTATCTCATATAGGGGAAACGGTTTCCTGGGAACTGAGCATTCATTCCCAACATCTCCTCAATACGGAGCAATTGATTATATTTTGCAATTCTGTCAGTTCTGCTTGCAGATCCTGTTTTAATCTGTCCTGTATTCAATGCCACAGCCAAATCAGCAATAGTTGTATCCTCAGTTTCACCTGATCTGTGAGAAATCACAGCAGTGTAACCACTTCTATGAGCCAAATTAACTGCATCAATCGTTTCTGTTAAAGTACCTATTTGGTTTACTTTTATCAAGATTGAGTTAGCAACTCCCTTTCTGATTCCTTCAGCCAAACGATTCACGTTAGTTACAAAAAGGTCATCTCCTACCAATTGAACGCGATCGCCCATTTTTTCAGTCATCAAAGCCCATCCGTCCCAATCATCTTCAGCCATACCATCTTCGATAGAAACGATCGGATATTTTCTTACCCACTCAGCCCAGTAGTCCACCATTTGTGCCGGTGTCAACTTTTCGCCTGTAGATTTAAATAGGTGATACACATTCTCTTCAGGAAGATAGTACTCGGTAGAAGCCGGATCTAATGCAATACAAATATCAATACCGGGTTTATATCCTGCTTTTTCGATAGCTTCTAAAATTACTTCGATGGCTTCTTCGTTAGATTTTAGATTTGGAGCAAAACCGCCCTCATCTCCAACGTTGGTAGCATGTCCTTTTGATTTCAATACAGATTTCAGATTGTGGAAGGTTTCTGCTCCCATTCTCAACGCTTGTGAGAAGGTAGTTGCGCCTACCGGCATAATCATAAACTCTTGGAAATCAATGCTATTATCAGCATGTGAGCCTCCGTTAATGATATTCATCATAGGTACAGGCAATGTATTGGCATTTACACCACCAATATATCTGTACAACTCCTGGTTACTTTCCATAGCTGCCGCTTTGGCTACTGCCAAAGAAACTCCTAGCGTTGCATTGGCACCCATGTTCGCTTTGTTAGGTGTTCCGTCAATCTCGATCAATTTAGCATCAATCTCATTTTGACTATTAACAAACATTCCCTTGAGTTCTTCTGCAATTACTTTATTCACATTTTGAACTGCTTTAAGTACTCCTTTTCCTAAATATTGTGATTTATCATTGTCTCTCAATTCAACTGCCTCATGTGCTCCGGTTGAAGCTCCCGATGGAACAGCAGCGCGTCCCATAGCTCCGGCAGCGGTATAAACATCTACTTCAACGGTTGGATTTCCTCTTGAATCCAAAATCTGACGTCCAAAAATTCCAATTATTTCACTCATTTTCTTTAGTTTAGTTATTAATTAATATTTCGATTTTCAACTCGCAAAGATACGAAAAATAATTCAATTTATGACCTTTGAATCCAGATCATAATACCGATCAACAGGAGTGCCATGGGAGGTAACATCATCAAGCCATTATTCATGTAGCCTGCTTCGTAGAAAGAAGTGGGAATTACTTGCACATTCCACAAAGTTCCTGAACCCAACAGTTCACGAATGAACCCAACAACAATCAGTACCAATCCATAACCCAACCCATTAAAAATACCATCGAGGAAAGAAGGAAGCGGAGGATTTCCCATAGCAAACGCTTCCAAACGTCCCATTACAATACAGTTTGTAATAATCAGACCGACAAATACGGAGAGCATTTTACTCATATCGTAGAAAAACGCCTGCAAAACTTGATCCACAAGAATCACCATTGTAGCAATCACAACCAGCTGTATAACGATTCTGATTCTCGGTGGAATCATTTTTCGTATAGAGGAGATAACCAGATTTGAGAAACCTGTCACGACAGTCACAGAGAGCGCCATAACGAAAGCCGGCTTCAACTGAGCGGTCACAGCCAAGGCTGAACAAACGCCCAAGATCTGAACTAAAACAGGATTATCCTTACTTAGTGGTCCAAAATACTTTTTAATACTCATAATCCTCTCTTTCTCCTTTAATCTTTTTTATGAATTTGTTTAAAAAGGGGGATGTAAGGCTCCAGCCCCTTTGTTATCATCGTTTCCAATCCTTGACTTGTGATTGTCCCCCCGGAAACAGCATCAACTCCATGGTTAGGATCTACGTTACTGTTAGCAACTCCCCCCTTAACCACCTTAATAGACTGAAAAACACCCAGCTGATCAAAAAGTTGCTTCCCTTCAAATTGAGCAGCATAACGTTCCGTACTGATCTCATCTCCCAACCCCGGTGTTTCCCCTTTGTGATCAAAAACTGCACCTTGTATTGTATTTCCATCATCTTTAACGGCAATATAACCCCAAATAGGACCCCACAATCCTTTCCCTTTAAGTGGAAAAACGTAGCAATAAGAGTTATCCTGAAGTTTCACCTGAATCATTTGACGTTGCTCTTTTT
>JAAZLQ010000310.1 GCA_012799255.1 Bacillota bacterium | reverse complement strand
TTTTATCCGTTCGCGGGAATAAGTCGAGATATGGTTTTAAGCCACCTACACGCTACACATACTTATGAGCAATTTACTATCTCAAAACCGACTTTAATTAGCTTACCTTTTACTTCACTATCCATTTTAGGGATTGAAATGAAAAGTTTTTCCCGAGCACGGCTAAGTGCGACATAATAAACACGGTTATTTTCAGAGTCTATATTCGGTTTTAATATAAAATCAAGCCCTTGATTGGCGATATCGGTTTCCGTTATAACAACCATTACGCAGTTATTCTCGTCACCCTTAGCTTTATGGATCGTTCGAGCTATGCAATCATCGTCATCAATTCTAACGGCTAGCGCCATATCGCCGTATTTTTTTGAATCATAAAAGTTCTTAGGCTTCCCCTTGGTGATTTTACTTTTGATAAACACTTTGTCATCCAAGTATCTGGAATAAAACTCCGTTAAGGTATTGTCCTTAAAAAGATCATAATTATTTAAAAAATGCTGTAATTGTACTAAGGCCATTCTGTTGGCATCCTCATTACGCATAGCACGCTTCATTAATTTGAGAGCATCTTTAATCTTATTGTCTCGGGCATTTTCAATTGAAGATATAACATGAATGAGCTGTTTTGCACGGGCAGCATTACTATCGCTTGTGATGATATCCTCCAGCATGATATCTTCATCCTTTGTATTGTAACCCTTTTTCAGGCAATTAGATGTCACATTTCTGTAGCAAAGTGTCCATAAAGTCTGCTTTCCACAAATCTGTTTAGCTTGTTGATAAGTCTCCATAACATCACCAACTAGTATTAGAGGTTTACAACCGTGCCTATTTTCTGGGCTATATTGAGTAAGCGTTGGATCATTTCTTACGATATTCAAAATACTAATAATTTCTTCTGTGCTGCGATGGTTCCCCTCAATTTTATACTCGACCATTCCCTTGAGGTTAAAATTAATAAACTGGGTGACATCGGCCCCCTGAAACTTGTATATCGACTGAGCCTTGTCTCCGATTACACCAACAATGCATTCTTTTTCGGCCAGTTTTTTTAGTATTTCCGCTTGAATCGGATTAGTATCTTGAAACTCGTCAACGAAAATATATGGAAATTTAGCCCGTAAAATCTCAAGGATAGAGGGGTATTCAGTAATAAGACGCCAGCTAAAGTATAAAACATCGTCATGGTGCAAGATGCCCTTACTCCAGCAGATTTTCTTATAGACTAGATATGTTTCTTTTTTGATTCTAAATTTAAATATTTTACGAGGCATAACTTGCAATATACCACTCTTATCGACTTTCCACTGTAAATCGAGCAAAGCTTCTAAAAGGTTTTTATCATCCAGATATATTTGCTTTGTTTCCGCTTTTACACCGTATAAGATTGATCTATTTGGGACATATTCGTCATGCCCTTTTATTCTATCGACAGATAGTTCCGGAATGCCTAAAAACGAAACATATGGCTTAACAACATGCTTGTATAAAAAAGCGTGGATTGTGCCTATTTCAACGCTTTCGCATGCTTCACCGAGATTCAATAGGATTTTTTTTGCGGCGACATTGGTGTATGTAATACAGGCAATTTTTTTGACTTGTCCAAGGCGATTAGAACGCTGAATCACATTCCTAATATGATTAATAAGCCATGTTGTCTTGCCAGCTCCCGGCCCTGCATTGACTTTAAAAGGATGTTCGATATCGATTGTCTCATGACTATCACTTAAAGGTATTATTCTAAAACCCATTTGATAGC
>JAAZLQ010000330.1 GCA_012799255.1 Bacillota bacterium | reverse complement strand
GTTACTTATCGCGAAATCATGGATAGCCTTCAAGATGTGGATCTTTTACCCGAGCAGATAGATGAGATTTATGAGAGCTTTTCGGCCATGGGTGTTGACGTGATTCCCCATTCGAATGGTGAGCGCCTTGATTCCGATGATTCGCTTGACGAAGAGGATGATGTGGTAGAAGTTACTGATGAGGAAGAATACGATTTGTCCGTACCTGACGGTGTGGGCTTAGATGATCCTGTCCGTATGTATCTAAAGGAAATAGGCCGGGTTCCGCTACTAACCGCTGAAGAAGAGGTTGAGTTGGCAAAGAGAATTGAAGCTGGTGACGAGGAGGCAGTTCGTCAACTAGCGGAAGCGAATCTGAGACTTGTAGTGAGCATCGCCAAACGTTATGTGGGGCGGGGCATGCACTTCCTTGATCTGATCCAAGAGGGGAACTTGGGTCTAATTAAGGCGGTAGAAAAGTTTGACTATCGTAAAGGTTTCAAGTTTAGTACCTATGCCACCTGGTGGATTAGGCAGGCAATAACCAGATCCATCGCGGATCAAGCTAGGACTATCCGAATTCCGGTGCACATGGTGGAGACGATTAATAAGCTGACTAGGATTTCTCGGAACCTGTTGCAGGAGTTAGGCAGAGCGCCTTTACCCGAGGAAATTGCCGAAGAGATGGACTTGCCAGTTGAACGAGTGCGGGAAATTATGAAGATTGCCCAGGAACCGGTCTCCTTAGAGACTCCAATTGGTGAAGAAGAGGACAGTCATCTCGGTGACTTCATCGAGGATCAGGAAGCTACAGCTCCAGCCGAGGCAGCAGCATTTACTATGCTACAGGAGCAATTGGAACAAGTGTTAGAGTCTTTGACACCCAGGGAACAACAGGTTCTTAAGTTGCGTTTTGGTCTCGAAGATGGTCGTGGTCGCACTTTAGAAGAAGTGGGGCAGGTTTTTGGTGTCACGCGTGAGCGGATCCGTCAGATTGAAGCAAAGGCCCTGCGTAAACTGCGTCACCCAAGTCGCAGTAAGAAGTTGAAGGACTTCTTGGAGCAATAACCTTTGACTTGACATGAAACCGTTGCTCCCGTATAATAAATCAGTGTCGGACCCCTAGCTCAGCGGTTAGAGCAGCGGACTCATAATCCGTTGGTCCAGGGTTCAAATCCCTGGGGGTCCACCAAATACTTAACGTTGACCCCTGTGCTTAGGTACAGGGTTTTGCTTTTTCAAAATGAAAGGGAGGTATTTGGATGGCTTACACAGTCCAGGACTTTTGCAATGTTATGGAAGAACTTGCCCCCAAAAAGCTTGCCTTCGAGTGGGATAATGTAGGTCTACAAGTCGGTGCCCCGAAAAAACAAGTCAAGGTCGTCCTAGTAACGTTAACTCTTACGCACGACGTGTTGGAACTGGCGATCAAAAGAGGGGTGGATCTGATTATCTGCCACCATCCTGTAATTTTTAAACCACTTAGTGCCATTAGAACCGATCTTCCGCAAGGTAGGCTAATCGCTTCCCTTTTGCAGTATGATATATCCGTTTATGTTTCCCACACCAACCTAGATCTGGCTGCCCCAGGGCTAAATGACTGGTTGGCTCGAGATGTAGGCATAGAAAACGGCAAAGTCTTGGTTCCATCCACAGATCCAGATGTTGGGCTGGGCCGGTATGGTAAGATCCATTCCACTACTCTTGGAGAGTTGGCACAGCAGTTGGAGTCCCTCTGGAACTCACCTTGTAGGATTGTTGGAGACCCCAGTCAGCATGTTTCGAAGGTTGCCGTTGTGGGCGGATCCGGTGGTGATTTCATTAATCAAGCGAAAAGGGTGGGGGCGGATGTTCTGATCACTGGTGATGTCTCTTACCATGACGCTATTGATGCGGAGGCTCTAGGTTTAGCCGTCTTGGATGCTGGACACTTTTCTACAGAAAAGGTCATGGTGCAAGAAGTGACCCAGTATTTGCGAACCAAGTTCGGTGCTGAAATAGAGGTAATTTCAGAAAGCAGTTCCAATCCTTTTCATTTTTAATGCAGTGCAACATGTGTTATACTTAATACACTGAGTGAACCAGATGATCGCGAAGGGAACTCCCTTTGAGGAAAGTCCGAGCTCCGTAGGGCAGGGTGCTGGGTAACGCCCAGTGGAGG
>JAAZLQ010000216.1 GCA_012799255.1 Bacillota bacterium | reverse complement strand
TCAAAAGGTTTCCAACCCAGAGGCCCGTGCCAAGTTTGAAAAGGCCTGGGGAGTGGAGCTTTCATCCAGACCTGGTTTAACAATTACTGAAGTAATTAATGCAATTGAGGGTGGAGAGGTACGTTGTCTGTACATTATGGGCGAGAATCCTATGGTTAGCGACCCTGATCTAAACCATGTTGAGCATGCTCTGAGAAACTGTGAATTACTCATTGTTCAGGATATATTTCTCACGGAGACCGGGGAATTGGCAGACGTGGTGCTTCCGGCCACCTGCTACGCGGAAAAAGAAGGTACTTTCACCAACACTGAGCGCCGGGTTCAGATGATCCGCCGTGCAGTGCCAGGACCAGGTGATAGTAGAGATGATTGGGTGATTCTTTCGGAGATAATGCACAGGCTTGGCTATGATAATGAATTTCGTTCGCCCCAGGAGGTTTTCGAGGAAATTACCCGAGTTACTCCTTCCTATGGAGGGTTTAGCTTTGAACGCTTAGAAAAAGTGCAACCTCAATGGCCATGCCCTACCCCTGATCATCCAGGTACTCCCATACTCCACGTGGGCAAGTTCTCTCGAGGAGAGCGGGCCCTCTTTAAGCCTTCCCCTTATATTCCCGGGGCAGAGCTGCCTGACGAGGAATATCCTCTTCTTCTTACTACCGGGCGGATCCTATATCATTATCACACACGTACAATGACTGGTAAGAATGAGGATCTTAACCGGGTCGTGGGCCGCTCTTTTGTGGAGATTAACCCTACTGACGCAGCCAAGTTAGGTGTTGAAGATGGAGGAAGGGTTAGGGTTACCTCTCGCAGGGGAGAAGTGGAAGTTGATGCTCGTGTGACTGATCGAGTATCTGAGGGTGTAATTTTTATGCCCTTCCACTTTGTTGATGGTGCCGCAAATCGCTTGACCAATAATGTTGTTGATCCTATTGCCAAGATTCCAGAATACAAGGTTTGCGCAGCTAAGTTACGGGCCATGTAAAAAAGACAAAAGATTTGGAGTGGCAGATATGACGGAGTTTAAAAGTGCCGTGATCCTTGCAGGTGGTCGCTCCACCCGTATGGGATTTGACAAACAAATGTTAAAAGTGCAGGGCAAACCCATTGTGGATCACTTGATTACGCTGCTTTGCACCCGCTTTGAAGATATTATGGTGTCTAGCCCTACACCAACACCACTCTATGCGCTGGATCAGGTCAGAGTAATTCAGGATATCCATGACAATATAGGTCCCTTAGGGGGCATCCATTCAGCCTTAGTTCATGCCAAAAGTGAAGCGGTATTCACCATTGCCTGTGATATGCCTTTTCTGGATATTCCGTACATTGATTATATGATGGCTCAGATGGAGGGTGGAGCGTATGATGCTTGTCTAACCTCTCATGGGGGCCATCTTGAAACCTTTCATGCTTTCTATTGTCGTTCAGCGCTCCCTGTTCTTGAAGCAGAGCTGGCCCAAGGAAGATATTCGGTAAACCGCTTTGCCTGCAAGATAGACACCCTGATTATTCCAGAAGAGATTGCTAAACAGTATCTTCCTGATTGGCGGGCATTCACAAATCTCAATACCCCACAAGATTACGAAGAGTTTTGCAGGGAGCAAGGGGCATTAATGTAGGTTGCACTTGCGGGAGGTGATGGCTAATGGATCTTGTGAAGGAATATGAGATCACAAGAATTGAGAAGGGCACCATCCAGATGGTGAATGATAAGGTTATTGTAGAGCATAACTTAGCTCTCTACTTGAATAACCGTCTTTTTAGCAAATTTCTTTGTGCTCCTAATAATCTCGAGGCTCTGATTTATGGTCATCTTTTTACCCAAGGCATCATTCGGGACAAATCTCATGTGAAGAGCCTTGTAATTCATGATACCCAAGCAGATGTGGTACTTCAGAGCAAACTGGATCCTGATAATCCAGCCCGGGTAGATCTTGTCCACTCACTACCGGTGCAGATTCTCCAGGCTGACCAGGTTTTTGCGGCAGTGGAGACCTTTGATCATGAATCGCCACTTTTTGCCTCCACAGGGGGTGTGCATAGTTGCGCCTTGTGCCATAACGATGGGAGGAGGATCTTTATGGAAGATATCGGAAGGCATAATGCCATTGACAAAGCCTTCGGTAGGGCCCTACTGGAAGCATGGGATGTCCCTCAGACGTTTTTAATCACCAGCGGCCGGGTGCCTGAAGATGCGATTATGAAGGCGTTAACAACTGGTCTTTCTATCGTCATTTCCCGCTCCGCTCCCACTCATGCAGCAGTAGATTTGGCTAGGCGCAACAACATCACTTTGTGCGGCTTTGCCAGGGGTAGACGGATGAACATCTATAGTGCACCGGAGCGGATTCTGTTCTAATCCTCGGAAATTCTACCTCACAACCCCTAAATAGGCTTCTTGCACTTTTTTATCTTCTAAGAGCACCTTGCCTGGTCCTTGGAGCACTAATTCTCCTGTTTCTAATACATAGCCATAGTCCGCCACTTCCAGGGCCTTCCTGGCGTTTTGTT
>JAAZLQ010000381.1 GCA_012799255.1 Bacillota bacterium | reverse complement strand
TGGCGGAACAGTAGTTTTTTCCACCACCGAATGCTTTGTTTGAACGGCGGCTGGAGCAATGGACATGGAAAACCAAACTCGCATTCTTGAGTTGGTAGAAAAGTATGGTAAGGAGAACGTAGTTGTTGTTCTCGGTGGCGCAGAGGCAGAAGCTTCTGGCTTAGCCGCCGAAACCGTAACAACTGGCGATCCTACCTTTGCCGGTCCATTGACAGGAGTTCAGTTGGAACTCCCCGTATACCATATTTTTGAATTAAGAGAGATCGTCCCTGAGGATGTTTGGGAAGATCAGATTAGTATGATGGAAATGGTCTTGGATGTAGACGACATCATCAAGGAGGTAACCACCTACCGCGAACGGACTGGGGGGTAAGATGTGGAAGCAAAACGGATCGTACTTTACCTTAATCAGTTTTTCGGACAAATCGGTGGTGAGGAGAAAGCCGATACTCCTCCCCAAAGCGTAGAAAAGGCAGTGGGTCCAGGCGTAGGTCTGGCAGCCATGCTCCCGAAGAACTGTAGTATTGTTGGCACCATTATCTGTGGTGATGGCTACTTCAATGAAAATTTAGAGGAAGCCAGCGCCACAGTAAGAAAAATGCTTGAAGAGTTCGCTCCCCATGTGGTCATAGCTGGTCCCGCTTTTAATGCAGGTCGCTATGGCATGGCCTGCGGTACAGTGGGCAAAATTGCACACGAATTGGGTATTCCGGCCGTTTCCGGTATGTATCCAGAAAACCCAGGTGTGGAGAGCTATCGTCAATACCTTTATATTGTAGAAACGGGTAACTCGGCTGCAGGAATGCGCACTGCCTTACCTGCCATGGCCAAGATTGCAGGTAAACTCGCTAACGGCGAATCTCTCGGATTACCTAGTGAAGAGGGTTATCTCAGCCGTGGAGTTCGTAAAAACATCTATGCCGAAGCACGCGGTTCTGAGCGTGCCATTGATATGCTGCTCAAAAAGTTAAAGGGAGAAGAATTCGAAACCGAATATCCTATCCCCCACTTTGACCGCGTGCAACCGGCAGAGGCAATTCTCGATCTAAGCAAGGTCACAGTAGCCCTTGTTACTAGCGGTGGAATTGTACCAAAAGGCAATCCTGACCGGATCGAAGCATCCAGTGCCTCCCGCTATGGTAAGTATAGTATCGAAGGACTTGATTCCCTCGAGGCTGCTTCTTTTGAAACCGCCCATGGTGGGTATGACCCAGTTTACGCCAACGATATGCCGGATCGGGTAGTTCCAGTTGATGCCGTGAGGGCCCTTGAGAAGGAAGGGAAAATTGGCAAGCTATTCCCCTACTTCTACTCCACAGTTGGCAATGGTACCTCGGTGGCTAATGCCAAGAAGTACGCTTCAGAAATAGCCCATGAGCTTGTGAACGAAGGCGTACAAGCAGTTATTTTAACTAGCACTTGAGGCACCTGTACTCGTTGCGGCGCAACGATGGTAAAAGAAATTGAACGGATGGGCATTGCCGTTGTACATGTCTGTACAGTAACGCCAATCTCACTTACTGTGGGAGCAAACCGAATTGTTCCCGCAGTGGCCATTCCCTATCCCTTAGGGAATCCCAAACTGACGGCACAAGAAGAGTTCAGTTTACGAAAGAAACTGGTACAAGAGGCCTTAGATGCCTTAACCACACCCGTTTCCGATCAAACAGTATTTGAGAACTAAGAAGGAGGGGTCCACTGGCAACGGGGGACCCCCTTTTACCCTGTGGAGGTGTGTGTATTGACCAATCCTGTGGTTAAAGCAACCAGCTATTGTTTATTTCATGCACCGGATATGGTGCTCACCCATGGTACCACTGTAATGATGGAGAGGGCAAAAAATCCAGACTCCCCTTTAATCTCCCAAGTTAAACAAGGATTACGCCCCTTCGAAAATGTGGTAGCCTATCCCCCTAATCAAGTTTACATTGGCAACATTACCCCTGAAGAGTTGGCAGAGATTGCCCAGCCTTGGTATGAAAATCTATCCCAACCTCAGAGGCAAGGCCGACTAGGAGAGATCTTCTCCCTAGATGAGCTGATCGCCATGATGAAGATCGCCGATTCCTTTGATCTGGTTCTCCTAGAAGAGAGTTTTGCCGAATCCATGACGCAAAAACTTTCTAACCACCCCCTCTTCACGGAGACAGATGCAGTCGCACTAAGCAAGGTGTCTTCTCTCGAACAGATTAATGATCTAATAGAAAAGAAGACCGCTGTTCCCCTCGAGTTTCAAGGCAACGTCGTTGGCTGCGTCAAGCAGGCCCATGAGTTTGACGCCAACCTAAAGGCAGACATAATGTTTGAAAACCTAGCAACTAAAGCCACTGGGGCTCTGGCCTTGAGACATCTACTGTGGAATAATAATCTTGATCCCAGTATTGTAGACTATATTGTTGAGACCTCTGAAGAAGCTTGTGGTGATATGAATCAGCGCGGTGGAGGCAACTTTGCCAAAGCCATTGGCGAAATTTGTGGTTGCGTAAATGCCACAGGTTCTGATACCCGCTCCTTCTGTGCCGGTCCCTCCCACGGTGTAATTAATGCCACCGCTTTAGTCAAATCTGGCATCTATAAAAACGTGGTAGTCTTGGGAGGCGGAGCAGTCTCCAAACTGGGCATGAATTCACGGGATCATATTAAGAAAGAAGTTCCTGTTTTGGAAGATGTGCTCGGTGCGTTTGCCGTTTTGATCAGTGCCGATGATGGCGTAAATCCCATCATTCGTACCGATGCCATTGGGCGGCACAAAATCGGTACCGGCTCTTCTCCTCAAGCTGTGACAACAGCCCTGGTTACCGATCCCTTAAGCGTGGCTGGTCTCTCCATTACTGACGTTGATAAGTACAGTGTGGAAATGCAAAACCCTGAAATCACCGTTCCAGCTGGCGCAGGAGATGTGCCCTTAGCAAACTATAAAATGATTGCCGCTTTGGGTGTAAAACAAGGGGCAATTGAGCGTACTGAGCTTGATAGTTTCGTGCAAAAACACGGACTTAAGGGTTGGGCTCCGACCCAAGGGCATATTCCATCAGGCGTTCCTTACCTGGGTTTTGCCCGCGAAGCAATCCTTAAAGGTGAGATAAAAAGAGCTATGATTGTTGGTAAAGGTAGTCTCTTTTTGGCTCGTATGACTAACCTCTTTGACGGTATCTCCTTTATCGTCGAAGCAAATCCTGGCAAGAATCAAACTACAACCGTGTCTACGGAAAAAGTAGTCAAGGTCGGTATCACCCTTTTAGGTAGTGAACATGGTTTAGAAGAAGTAGTGAAAGGGGCTGAGCTTGCCCAAAAGAAACATCGAAATATTAAGGTGGTGGCCATCGGGCCGAAAGGTGCAACCACGCTTGATACGGTAGAATCCAATAACGAAGATGAACAACGCAAGACTATGGAAAAGCTCTTAAATACTGGGGAAATCGATGCCTGTGTCACCATGCATTACAATTTCCCGTTAGGGGTTACCACAATTGGCAGGGTAATTGCTCCCGCTAGTGGAAGAGAAATGCTCATTGCTTCTACAACTGGCATGTCAGCAGGTAACCGAACAGAGGCCATGCATAAGAATGCCATTTTAGGTATTGCAGTCGCCAAAGCACTGGGTATCTCAGAACCCGAAGTTGGGATCTTAAATGTGGATGGTGCCCTCACTACCGAGCGGTCCTTACGGGACTTAGAAAAAGAAGGCTATTCCATCAATTGGGCTACATCGAGCCGGGCTGACGGTCAGGCTATTATGCGGGGTAATGACGCCTTAACAGGAGCTTGCGATGTTCTAGTTACAGACTCCTTAACAGGAAACATCCTAGTAAAAATGCTTTCAGCCTTGAACACTGGTGGTAGCATTGAAAGCGTTGGTTATGGTTATGGGCCAGGTGTAGGAGATGGCTACGGACAGATCGTTAACATCGTTTCCCGGGCTTCAGGCGCCCCTGTCATTGCTGGTGCCATCGAGTTTGCAGCTGACATGGCCAAAGCCAAGTTACCTGAACTGGTAACGGAAGAACTCACCAAAGCCAAAATGATCAACGGGCCTGCAACTGAGTCGATAACCAAACCACCGGCCAAACCAGTGGATCAAGAGATCACGGGTGTGGACGTTCTGGAGATTGAAGCCGCTGCAGAAGCGTTATGGAAAGAAAACATCTACGCCGAGGCCGGCATGGGCTGCACCGGACCAGTTATTTTAGTAGCACCTGAGGATCTAGAGATGGCTTTCGCCAAGCTTAAGGAACTTGGATTCATCGGGGCATAACAAGGAACTTAAAGGAACGCGCTATTTGGCACGTTCCTTTTTCTTTATTTGGACAAATTCAGCGTAACATTTCCAAAGTTAGACCGAACCAAGATAGGATGCACACCATCGCCTGAATTTCCATGGGCAACAATCATATTCTGCTTTGAGCTCTTATGAAGCGGAATGTTTCCGCCCAAAGTACCACTGGAAACATCGATTTGGAAACTATAACCTCCGTCGATGGATAGCAGATCAATTAGACTCGTGGTGAAATTAGCATCTAAAGTAAGTGGGCCTGCGATCTCCCTTAGATTCAACACACCAAATTGACTTCCAATGGCAGCGGACCCCTGTAAGCCATGAATGCTAACCTCCGAGAAATTTGCCTCTAGATCCAAAAAGCCCACAAAACCCATGATGTCCACCGAACCGAAATTCTGTTCCAAACGAACTTCCATACCAGCTGGTACTTCCACTACGTAGTTGACCCCATACTCTTGACTACCTGTTTTTTCCACGTTGCCACTCAGTTCGTAGCGAATTTCCGTGCCAGAAACCGTCTCTACTACCTCTAACTGCCGTAAGATTGCCTCATCTTCTGCTAGAACTGTGGCTAATACGTTAAGTTCGGTACCATCTGTAGATCTGAGCTCAATTTTCCCAAACAGTCCTTCTACGACCAAAGAAGTCAACTCACCCTGGGAGCGGCTGAAGTTCTGCTCCTTTTCAACTTTGTGGTGGAGGGAGACTAATCCGGGAACACCGCGAAAACGAACTAGGTTCTGCCCGGTTCCCAGAAAATCTTGCCTCGAGAAATACTGCTCAATCTTGAAGAACCGCACATCTGCCAAAAAGAGTGCTGTTAGCACCAATAATACAATCAGCGTTATTCTCCTAATTTTCATTGATTATCCCCCCTATCCACTGATCTCTACGTAGTGTTCAAATAGATAGCCAGTTAACCAAAACAGTCCTAGCGTTCCTAGCAGAACACCTATCTGAGGAGCAAGGTTTAGTTCAAGTATGATGTAACTGTCTAGTTCGCCCAATCTAAGCAATTTGTGTAATGGTAGGGGGGGCAACCAACGGAAAAGTGGTTCCAATACGAGACTCAATCTGCTGACCAGCCACGACGCTAATACCCACACCCACAAAGCAACCAGCCCCTGAAGTCGTCCGACCATCTTGCTTATTACAAAAGCTAATTGCACAAAAATCACAAC
>JAAZLQ010000086.1 GCA_012799255.1 Bacillota bacterium | reverse complement strand
AGCACAAGAATTTTATATATTGCTTATTTTTATTTCTTTTTCAACCAAAACCAAATCATTTTCAACCATTCTCTTAACTAATTCTGAGAAAGGTATTTCTCGCTTCCAGCCAAGGTTTCTTTCAGCTTTTGAAGGGTCTCCCAAAAGGATATCTACTTCCGCAGGACGGAAAAAGGCTTTGTTAACCGAAACAAGCGTTTTTCCTGTTTCCTTGTCTATACCTATTTCATCAATACCAGTGCCATGCCATACTATAGATATTCCGACATGGTTGAAAGCAGTTTCAACAAATTCTCTGACGGTTCTGGTTTCCTTTGTTGCCACTACATAGTCATCCGGTGTATCTTGCTGAAGCATTAACCACATAGCCTTTACATAATCCTTTGAATGGCCCCAGTCACGTTTGGAATCCATGTTTCCGAGCTCTAAACGGTCTAGAACGCCTAATTTTATCCTGGCAACAGCATCTGTGATCTTTCGTGTAACGAATTCTTTACCCCGTCTTTCACTTTCATGGTTAAACAAGATACCGCTGCATGCGAACATATTATAGCTTTCCCGATAGTTTTTTGTAATCCAGTGACCATATAATTTGGCAACACCATAAGGGCTTCGTGGGTAGAATGGAGTTGTTTCACTTTGAGGCATTTCCTGAACAAGACCAAACATCTCACTTGTTGAAGCCTGATAAAAACGCGCATTAGGTTTCACTATACGAATAGCCTCGAGCATATGTATTACGCCAAGTGCATCAATATCCGCAGTTGCAATTGGCTGTTCCCAACTGGTTTTCACGAAGGATTGAGCTGCCAGATTGTATACTTCATCAGCCTGGGAAATCTTCATGGCATTGATTAGTGATACTATATCCGTCATATCTGCATAGATGAAATTAATCTTATCCTTAATATGTTCGACATTTCCATAATCAACGACACTTTTTCTTCGCATGATACCATATACATTATAGCCCTTTTCTAAAAGCAGCTCTGCCAGATATGAGCCATCTTGTCCTGTTATTCCTGTAATTAATGCATTCTTCATACTGAAAACGCTCCTTATTAATATTTAGATATATTCATCCCTGTTACAGATTTTCAAATTATCAAGCACCTTCTTAATATCTCCGGCACAGTCCTTAGCACAGATTAGCATTGCATCTTCTGTGTCTACAATAATGAGATTTTCAAGGCCAACTGTGGCGATAAGTTTGTCCCCGCCTTCAATAATACAATTTTTTGAGTCGATTGTGATGATATTCCCACGAACTATATTCCCGTGCTCGTTCGATTTCTTAATACGTTCGATGGCAAGCCATGAACCGACATCATCCCACCCAAAAGCACCAGGGATTATATATATATTTTCTGATTTTTCCATTATACCGTAATCGATTGAAATGGAAGTAAAATTGCGATACTCTTTTTCAAGGACCATTCCTTCTTCTTTTGTTCCAATTGCCTCAGAAATAATTTTGAGACCTTCATATGTTTCGGGCATAAATTCTTCTATTTTTTCAAGAATTGAAGAGACCTTCCATACAAACATGCCGCTGTTCCAAAGGTATTCTTCACTTGATAAGTACTCTTTTGCGAGATCCAAGCTAGGTTTTTCAACGAATTGATCAACTTTAAAAGCCTTTCCATCGAATTCATCGGGATTGAATTTTATGTAGCCATAACCTGTTTCCGGACAGTCGGGAGTAATGCCGATGGTCAGAAGATTACCATTTTTTTGGGCTGTATTGATTGCGTCACGCAGAGTATTCAGAAACATACTATTGTATTTTATCAGGTGGTCGGACGGAAGAACCACCATAACAGCATCTTCATATTTCTTAGAGATGTGTACTGCTCCCAAACCAATACAAGGAGCAGTGTTTCTGCCAACAGGTTCACATAATATATTTTCCCTCGGTATGCCGGGAAGCTGTTCAAGAACGAGAGATTCATAATCAATATTAGTAGATATATAAATATCTTCGATATCGACTATAGGAAGGATCCGTTCGACGGTTAATTGTATCATTGTCTTGCCATCGTCTGTTAATGACAAAAACTGCTTTGGTAAACTTCTTCTGCTTTTTGGCCAGAATCGCTCTCCGCGTCCGCCTGCCATAATAAGCGCAGTTGTCTTCATTAGCTGCCCCCCTGTTCATTAGTTATTCTATGTCTATAATACCTTAACTGCATAAATACTGCAATTACCTATGGCATTTGAGTATTAGTATAAAATTATTTAAAATGTTTAATATCAATTTAACAGTCATCTGGTACAATTTAGCCCAAAAACATTAGCAACAGAAGCAAAAATTGTTTTTATTTGGCATGGTTTTAAGTTGACTTCACTTCATGAAACACTTAGAATTAAGTT
>JAAZLQ010000265.1 GCA_012799255.1 Bacillota bacterium | reverse complement strand
GGGATTCTTTTTCAAATTATCTATCTTCATGATTATGGCTTGCTGTACACGATCAAAGAAATCTGCGTTTGCATATAACGCCTGTTCCATTCTACTTCCCTATAAAACTCTTGCCGATGAAAGTACATATACAGATACATCGGGTCCACCAGTTGTTTCCCTTTATCATTGAGATAGAATATAATATACAGATGAGAGACGATGCACATTCCCTCTGTTCTATAAGCGAGGGAACCAAGATTAATTCGTGTCGGATTGTAAACAAATGCGCCGTTTTGAACAATTTTATATGGCTGCAAATCAACGCCAACAGGGTCAACCTTAGGTAAAGTAAAGACGGCACAGTTGCAAATATCCGTGGCTTATTTTTGTAGTATAGGTCTATATTTTCTTGTTTAATGCTTAAATGTTTATAAGAAGCATTACCTTTGCACTCATGAGTAAGCAATCAGCATTTGACTATAAGATTCTGGCAAGTTACCTTCTTCCCAAAGGCATACTTGAGTACTTCGACGTTACATCCGTTAACGAAGACCACACTGGCATTATTGAAGAGACTGGTAATGAGCGCGTCCTTCTTCACATCTATCTTGACGAAAAAGATGCACGGGAAGAAGAGTGGCACGACCTTAAGCCCAATGGTTTCACGGAAAGCCGTCAGGTTAACGACTTTCCTATCCGTGATCACAAGGTCGTTCTTCATGTCAGACGTCGCAGATGGTTAACGGCAGAAGGCAGAAACATAATCCTTGACAGGTACTCGTTGCTTGCTGATAACACCAGCTACTCTAAGGAGTTTGCTGATGTCTTAAAAAAAATATTTGGATACCTACCCGATAACGGCCCGCTCGCTGGGACTATACTTTAAGGTAGATGGCAATAACCTGGAGCGTGCTTACAAGGATCATCTGAGCGGTTTCCGTAATTGGGAACAAGCCAGTCATGCAGAGGACTGGGTGCTGCATCCTAAGAACATAGGCAAACGGCTGGGCATTGACGAGACCATGCTTCACAAGGACCTGATGACATTCTTGACCAACAAAGAAGGGCATGGCAAACGTCACACCTTAATAGCAGCTGTAAAAGGCACTAAGGCCTCAGACATTATCAATGTTCTTATGCAGATACCGCAGGAACAGCGAGAGCAGGTCGAGGAAGTTACCATGGACTTCTCTGACAGCATGTTTGCTGTCGTCACAGAAGCCTTTCCTAATGCAGCCATAGTCATTGACTGCTTCCATATCGTCAAGCGTTGTATCGAAGCAGTGGAGGAACTCCGCCTCAAAGCTAAACGAGAAGCACAGAAAGCACAAAACAAGGAGAAGGCCATGTTCAAAAAGAAACTTGAACAGCTGGTAAAGAGCCGTAAATACTACCGCAAGAAACATCCAAAGAAATACAAAGGCAAGAAGCGGGGACGCAAGCCACAGAGGTTGAACAAACGCTTCAGGCCAACCATGCTTGCCAATGGCGAAACTGTCATAGAACTGCTGACAAGAAGCAAGTATCTGCTGAGTGTGAGTGGTGAGAAATGGACTGACAGGCAGAAAACACGTGCAAAGATACTTTTCAGGATGTTCCCAAAGATAAAGGAAGCATATACTTTGATTTGTAGCCTAAGAAGCGTGTTTAGCAACAAGTCTATCGACCGGGGTACTGCTAAGGTTAAACTGCATGAGTGGTATCAGAAGGTATCAGCTTGTACGTTGCGTGAAGTAAAGGCTGCAAGGGATGCCATCAAGTACAAGGAAGAAGAAGTACTAAATTACTTCATAAACAGATCAACCAATGCTCATGCTGAATCTCTTAACTCTAAGTTGAAAGGCTTTAGAGCACAACTACGCGGTGTGCAGGATTTACCTTTCTTTATGTTCAGAGCGTCTATGATCTTTGGATAACATGATTATATTGCCACGGACTTATGCAACTGTGCCCACTTATGCCCACAAAGACATTGCCTTTGAGTTTGCCATGTGGATAAGCCCAGAGTTCAAGGTATATCTGATACGTGAGTTCCAACGGCTGAAAGACGAGGAGCAGAAGCAACTTGGATGGACAGCAAAGCGTGAACTGTCGAAGATTAACTACCGCATTCATACGGATGCCATCAAACAGAACCTAATTCCTGAAGAGGTGACGGCAGCACAGGCCAGCATCATCTATGCTGAAGAGGCAGACGTACTCAATGTAGCCATGTTCGGACAGACGGCCAAGCAATGGCGTGAAGCCCATCCTGAACTGAAAGGGAACATCCGTGACTATGCTTCCATCAACGAACTTATTTGTCTGGCAAATATGGAGAACATCAATGCAGTTCTCATTGATGAGGG
>JAAZLQ010000083.1 GCA_012799255.1 Bacillota bacterium | reverse complement strand
CGTATCGAGTTCGTCCGAACCCAGCCCCAGACTGTCACCAATGATGAGGGAAAGACTCTGCACACGTTGACTATGACGCAGAGTAGCTTGGTCAAGGCCCGCCAAGAGATTGCCGTGAACCCCAGCGGACCACAGTTTTTTGCTCATCCGTAAACAACAATCCTTCCTTGTGACACAACGATTATATTATCGGCAATTTCCGCGCTTTCGTCCAGTCTTTTCTTTCATTTTTTGAACATTTTCTGCTTGCCAGAACATCCGTCCTCAGACCGAGTCAAAAGCAGACTTAAGGCGAATTGCCTATCTCGGTACTTTTACAGTTGACTAGGAGTTCAGGTTGCCAAATTTGCCCATTGGAACGCCACTCTTGGCGCTTTTTTTGTGTCAAATTTGATACATTTTAATGTTGTGCATTGTTATGGATTGTGATATAATAAAAGTAATGAAAAGGAGGTGTACAACGTGTTTCTCAAGGTTACGAAACAAAAAAACGGACGAGTTAATTTGTCTTTTGTACATGGCTTTAGAGATCCCGAAACAAAGAAGGTAAAACAAAGAGTCATTGAAAATTTGGGTTATGTTGACGAGTATGAACACCTTTACGAAGACCCTATCGCGCATTTCAAGGAAGTCGCCAGGGTACGGACCCTGGAGATGCAGGAAGAAGAAAGCAAAAAGGAAATACCCCTAGGGTCTGTTTACGCCGATGACACCCTGGAAATCAACGAGAACAGTTTGAAACGGATGGGACACCTTCCGTTGAGTGCGATCTACCACGAGCTTAAATTGAACGAATTTTTGATCAATCGGCAACGAAGCCGGGCCATGGACTATTCCTTAAACGATGTGATGCAACTTCTGGTCTACACACGCATATTATCTCCAGGATCCAAAAGACATAGTTTTGCACAAAAAGAAAACATAGCCGGTTCCTACAACTGCGATGAATACGATGTTTATCGCGCACTGGACTACTTTAATGAATTCAAAGAAGACCTTCTGGTTCACTTACATGAACAAGTTCGGATCCGCTATCGGCGCCGAACAAGGTTTGTTTTCTACGATGTAACCAATTTCTTTTTCGAAATTGATCAAGAAGATGATTTCAGGCGGAAGGGAGCGTGCAAAAGCAATAGCCGTAAGCCTCTTGTCCAGATGGGACTATTGCTTGATGAGGATGCCATTCCGATTACCTATCGCCTCTTTGAGGGCAATACGCATGACAGCCAGACATTTATGCCCCTTTTACAGGAAACACGCAAGTCCTACGGCCTAGGAAGAATCATTACGGTGGCTGATAAGGGGCTAAATAGTGGGGATAATGTAGCGTTTCTCATGGCCAAAGGAGATGGGTTCATATTTTCGCAGAGAATACGCGGTGCAGATCAGGAGTTACGTGAATACGTCCTTGACCAAAACGGATACAAGGATGTGAGGGGGGTTGTCAAGCAGATTGATGCCTGGGCCGAACGCGGAGAAAGCGAGCCACCCGCCTTTTTTATGAAATCGAGGCCTTATCCTCAGCAATTTTGGGTAACTCACAACGATGATAAAAAGCGCAAGATTCCATTAGATGTTCGGCAGATCGTATGCTACAACGAACTCTACGCCCGGCGCCAAAAACATAAACGGGCCGCGGTCTTGGAAAAGGCCCAAAGTATCGTAGCGCAGCCCTACCGGTACAACAAAAAAGACGCCCAAGGCGCCTTGCGTTACGTCAAGAACATTGAATATGATCCGGACACAGGGGAATGTTTGAATTCCAAGAAAAAACCATATCTTGATCTTGAAAAAATAGCCGATGACGAAAAGTTTGACGGTTACTACGCAATTATCACCAGCGAAACCAAAATGTCGCCGCTTGAGGTTGTTAAGGCATACCACGGGCTGTGGGAAATTGAACATAGCTTTCGCATCACCAAAACGGATCTCCAAACCCGCCCAGTAGAACTATCACTCAAACAACGAATCAATGCGCACTTTCTCACATGTTTTATTGCCTTGCTTATCCTACGGCTATTGGGCAAGAGGTTGAATGATGAGCATTCGCCTGAGCAGATTATCAAGTCGCTAAAGAAATATCAAGCTTGTCACGTCACAGATAACGTCTACAAGGTTACTTACTACGACACAATTCTTGACGACATCGCGGATGCCTTAAACCTAACCTTGAATCGCCGTTTCCTCACAGCCGGCGGCCTCAGGCAGCTCGTTGCCGACTCGAAAAAGGAATTCTAGAATATACAACACGTTGTGGAAATAGCAATGCCTCTGCGATACCGATGAACAGGTATTTACAGAGGCATTTTCACTTTTTTACTGTAAAAGTCAAGTAATTATACTGAACATCATCCCCCGTGTCAAGAGCAACAGGCTCTATCAAATCGCCCTTTTCTCGTGATAGAGCCCTTTTCCTAGACTTTACCTGTATTGAGGTTCTTCCTTTTGGACATGCCTGAGCCGACCTTGTAGCTTTGGAATCATCTCCTCAATCTGGTGTGCCATGTCGTTATACATATCCTGAACCGCTGGCACATCGGTATCCATGGCACATGTCTTCAGCTGGCCCACGAGGGATTGTGCTCCTGCAACAGTCTGCTCGATCCGCGTTTTGGTCGTCATCCTCACCCTCCTATCGATGTCATTTATACCATCAATAGTTTTTCCGAATAGACCACGACTTAATCAGCCTTCCCAAAGGCAATTCAACGACAAAAAAACTCCTAGTTCAACTAGGAGGAAAATAACAAATGGCGGAGAGAGAGGGATTCGAACCCTCGAGGGGCTCATCACCCCTACACGATTTCCAGTCGTGCCTGTTCAGCCAAGCTCCAGCATCTCTCCATACTGAAATTCATTCAATTGTTTTACATAACTGGCGGAGAGGGTGGGATTTGAACCCACGGGACGCTTGCACGCCCAACGGTTTTCGAGACCGCCACATTCGGCCACTCTGTCACCTCTCCT
>JAAZLQ010000020.1 GCA_012799255.1 Bacillota bacterium | reverse complement strand
TTCAATATCGACACCAGCTCTATATGCATTGGTCAGTATCTTGACGAGTCTCTCATGCTGTGGGCAATTATCTTCGTTAAATCGATTTGGTCTCATTGTTCTTATAACCCCTTCCATTGGTTTGTTTGTTCGAGATAGGCCAAACTTTCCTCGTATTCCTTGATTTCAGCAATTTCTTAGCTCCCTTTTTGTTAGGTGGGGTCGGTGCATCCGACCCCGTCAAGTGATTGATTTCCATTGGTGAGCCTGTTATCATTGGCTACCACAGTGAATCGGGTGAGGCCCAGTCCATCTCCGCTTCCTCTTTGGTTTTTCGAAGCTGGTAGATCGCAGTGCCGCCAGCCCCCTTCTTGCGAGCCCGGACAACTTCAAACTCTCCAATCCGCCTTCCATCCATGGTGGCGAGCGCTTTGCCTAACGCGGTCTTCTGGCTGATAACATTGCCTGTTCCACGAATAGAAAGCAATAGATCCCATTCTTCCGCAAGTTCGAACAACATCCTGGATGGCTGTGGTTGGTCTTCATGTTCAGTCCACCACTGAGTAAAGAATTCCAACCATTCACCTGTTTCGGCATCAGCGGATTCGTACATTTGATCGAGGTTTGACAGGAAGCCTTTGATGCCGACTGCGTCAAAGATTCCACCCATAACAGCTGCGTAGCTCTCATAGGTCCCTAAATCGTAGTTGCCATGCGGCATACCTTTTGCCACCCATGCCTGCACTAGTGTAAGAATGGCCCAGACCAGTTTAGACCGGTTCTCTTGAGCCCATCGCCTTAGGCTTGGATGGCGGAACGTACGGTTCCGCCACGGTGCGGCGGTCTTTGCATCGATTTGGATTCGGACGATCCTTCTGCTAATCTCAGTAGAGAACGTAGGCGAGTTTGCGGTACCTACCCATGTCGTGGTAATTTCGAGAGCGATGTTTTCCGACTTGCCGAGCCGGCGATCCTTCCAGGTGGTGCTGGTCAAGACTGCCGCTAAGGTTGGAGAACTCAGCGTTCCTACAATATTGTCAAATGACACATAGACGGGCGCCTCTAGGAGCGTTGATGTGAGCCGCTTTCTGTTCTCTTCATCGCTGGTCGAGTACGTCATGACTTCCATGGATCGCCCGGTGGCTGGAATTGCAATACAGTCTGCAAGTAGACCCTTGCCGGTTCCAGGACTAGGCGCACTGATCATGTGAAGCGGGGTTGGCCCATCGACCAACTCTCGCACGAAGGGCAGAAACATGGCTGCCAACGTGTGTGCCACGTCGGAGGGACTTGTAAACGGAAAATCGCCTAGATACTCGGTTGTAAGCAGGTGTTTTGCGTCATCGATTTCCTGTTGACTTGGATCTTGTGAGACAGGCTGCAATTTTATATTCTTTGGAGAGTAGTAGCTCCTGCTTTGCTCATGATATCCTGGGTCTGTCTTGAGGGAACCATCTCTTCCAAAAACAGGCGCCTCAACAATCCTATTCAGAATTGGCAAAGGTTTGGCCGGTTCTACAAGTAAGTCACCTACAACAGCATCGGGAGGATGATGGTCAATGGGGATCTCATCCCCATTCTTCAATTTCTTGTACTCCACCCAGCGTGCAATGCGTGCCAGATGTCCCTTAAGACCTTTGTGGCACAGCGCTGAGATCACTGGGGTACCGTTATCGTTCGTTGTGATACGCACGATTTCGCCAGCTCGTTGAAAGATTTGCGGAGGAGCGTTGGTTCGTTCAACGGCTCTCCAAGCTTCAGCAACGACTTGGGGCAAGAATCCTTGTGCAACGTGGATGAGGGTTTCCGGTCTCTCGACATGAATCCGGCCGGCATCGGTTTCAGCGTTTTTTTCGTGCAACCGAGAAATGGAGTTCACAACCGCACTGACTTCT
>JAAZLQ010000399.1 GCA_012799255.1 Bacillota bacterium | reverse complement strand
TTGGAGAGTTCTACGAATGCACCAAAATTGGTTATTCCCGTAACCTTCCCTTCGACAATGCTGCCGACATCGATTGACATACGTTAAAAAATTCCTCCTCTTGGATTTTGCCGTTGCAGGGCACTCGGCTACGATACATTATATATTATTGGAATTTTTGTGTCAATAACCACGGTTCTATCGCCTCTCCACGTCCCATTCCAAAACATCTGGAACCGGTTCGGATAACCTGTAAACAACTTCACCTGGTTTGACCAATCCCAGTTGTTCTCTGGCCACTCGCTCCACGTTCTCAGGGGAAAGCCATTCTTCTATCTCCCGCTCTAAATCTGCTTTACGCATCTCCAAAACCACAAGTCGCTTCTCCAAAGCCTTTATTTCCTGTTTTAACCTATAATTGTCCAGTGCATTTTTGCCAAAACTAAAAATCACCCATAGGACTACTAGTAACATTAAAACCCGTCCAGGGCGTATGCGCGCACCTTTTCTTTTATTCACTTCACGGGCCATGTCCATAACCTCCTGATTATTCCATTCACCCTCCCGCGAAGTTTTCCTGCTCCCTAGTCTCAGCTGATCATTTTTTCCAGCGCAGTCTCGGCGACCAACGCCATAATCTGCGCGGTCTGGCTATGTTTTTAGCCCGATGGGAAAAATGGAAACGGGCTTCTTGAATCAGTAGCACTGGAAAAGAACCAATCCAAAGCACCAGAGAAATGAGCATGTTTAAAAGACTTCTGATCAAGTCTACCAACCAGAGTAATAAGGCAATAACCATGCCACTTAGCAATAACCGATAAAAAAACAACCCCAAGAGTAACCCAATTACTACATAGCCACGTAACTCACCCCAATTAGCCAGAATCAGATAGAGTACCAGTACAGGGGTGATCAGTGCCCAAAACAGCAAATCCAAAATAGGAGTGCTGATTAACCCCGGCCGCAACAGTCCCCTGATTACCCGAAACAGGTCGAAGAAAAGGCCTAAGTTTACTCCGGCGAGTAAAATAATGCCAAAGGCATAAAGTTGAGTGCCGAGGGGTTCCATTGAGCGGATACCTCCTTAGATTCTTTATCTAAACAGTCGAGCTAATAATCCTTTGCTCTTTTTGCCCAAAGAATCCCCTAGATACTCCACCGATTGAACGTAGCCCCGAACTAGCAAGTTTCCCTTTTCCAAGTTGAGTTCTTTAATGTGCAAATCTTCACCCTGAACAAGTAAGCCCCCCAACTCCGTTTCCAGGAGAATCTCCCTATCATCAAAGCTTTCTACATGCACTACCCCATCCAGGGTGAGGCGCTCCCGTTCAGCTAGGACCAGCTGGTGACGAACATTATTCAGTCTCTTTTCATCCATGTTAATAACCTCCCTGCCTAGATTCTTCCTTGGATCATCCTATGCAAGGGGGAGGCAAGTTAGACTAGTCGTATATTTTACGGATGGTTACCCCGTCAAAAAACGTCTTCACTATCTCCGTTGGATCTTTCCCCTCTTTTGCCAACATGAAGGCGTCCCATTGGCTTAAACCAACGCCGTGACCATAGCCCGTTCCTGTGATGCGCAAAACCCCATTTTCAAAGACAAAGTCTTCGACTAATGTGGACTTCATTTTAGTAGAATCGACCGCCAACCGAAACTCAGGGCCAGTGATTTCTTGTTCACCTTGAGAACCTCGGACCAAGATCTTGGTAACTCTTTCAGTCGGTCCCCGTTCCACAATTTCTACTCCGGTGATCTGCCCCACATTTACACCTCGAGGTGCCAACAGCCCTTGGAGCTCTCCTGCGGAATACTCAACCTGCCAAGCTTTTACATCCTCCGGGACAAATTCGTTGTCGGGTAATTTGGCACTTTTTGTGAATGGAGGCTCTTCTCCCTGATAATCTAAGCCTTCTTTAGCCCGGGCAGTAATACCCCCAGAATACGCATGGAACCAGCCACGTACATAGCGGTTGTCGTAGGTCATTACTTGTCCTCGGGTCATTTCCACCCCCTCTTTAATCGCCGCGGTTACAGCTTGGGGGTTAAACGCTTGGGTCTCCTCGATGTTGGTAGATACATCAGCGCCATATTTATCTTTTACGCCTCCTTGGGCGACAAAATCCATGGTAAAACTGCGGGCGAAAATAGCTTGGGCAGCATAGGCTTCGACCGGCCAATCTGGAAACATCTCACCCGCCACTACCCCTTCTAGGTATTCTTCTAACTTCATCTCCTGGATCTGCCCAGTCTCATTTACATAAACCGTAAGTGTAGGCTCTTCTTGCAGTTCTCTGACAATATTGCTGTCGTCTCCCGACCAACTAATTAGCAAGACTGTACTGGCGATGGCGACCAGAAGCAGTCCCAGCACCACCGCTCGATTTCTCATTTCCATAGGGTTCCTCCTTAGCTTTTTCTATAGTTTCACCCAAAAAGAGCTGAAAAATCGCTTGAGAACGGGGTTAATATTAAACTTTATGGGGAAAATATTACCACTGCAGCAGGAAAACTCGAATAATCCTAGAATTACTGGGTATATTTCCACCTTAAAGGAGGTCTATTTGTGAACAAAGCAGAGTTGATCGCCAGTGTTGCCGAGAAATGCGGCATGACCAAAAAGGCAGCAGGTGACGCGGTAGAAGCAGTATTTGCATCTATTTCTGAGACTTTAGCCAAAGAAGAAAAGGTAACTATTGTGGGATTTGGTACTTTTGAAGTTAGACCACGCCAAGCCCGCAAGGGTGTTAACCCCTCCACGGGAGAAGAAATTATGATTCCAGCAACGAAGGTTCCTGCCTTCAAACCTGGCAAATCTCTCCGGGAAGCAGTTGCCCCTAAGTAAAGTAAGCTTTTCCCCCACTCGGGGGACACCCCCTTCGAGGGGGTTTTTTCTTAAGTGTCGAAAGGAGTCCGTATATGAGCTGGTCTAATTTAGTAGAAATCATCGCTAAACTGCGTTCTCCCGAGGGTTGTCCCTGGGACAGGGAGCAAACCCACCTCTCGCTAAAACGTTTTCTTTTAGAAGAGGCCTATGAACTATTTGAAGCCATCGATCAAGAAGACTCGTCCGCCATCAAAGATGAACTAGGCGATGTACTCCTTCAAGTATTGCTTCATGCCCAGATCGCGAGTGAGAAAGGCGAGTTCTCCATTAACGATGTGATCGTCAACCTCAGCGAGAAACTTATCCGACGCCATCCCCATGTTTTCGCAGATGTGCTAGCAGAAACACCAGAAGAGGTTGTTACTAACTGGGATGCCATCAAAAAGACGGAAAAAGCAGGGGTCGCGAGAACCTCCGTTTTAGATGGAGTACCCTCGGTTTTCCCTGCATTAATGCGCGCTGAAAAAATTCAAAAGAAGGCCGCGAAGGTGGGTTTTGACTGGGAACACACCCCAGAAGTGGTAGAAAAAGTTCGAGAAGAGTTGGGAGAACTGGAAGAGGCAGTTGCAACAGGCGTACAGCAAGACTTAGAAGAAGAGTTGGGAGATCTTTTGTTCGCTACCGTTAATCTAGCACGCTTTATCAAGGTTGACCCCGAATTTGCGCTTCAGCAAGCCACAGCTAAGTTTACAAAACGCTTCCAGTTGCTAGAAAGCTATGCCCAAGCTGAGAACTTAGATTTAAAGAAACTAAGCCTAGATGAACTAAACGCCCTCTGGGATCGGGCCAAGGATCATTTGCGCAAGAATCCCCACTCCTGAAGCCAGCGCCCGAGGGGGGAGCCGATGGCAGGAACCAACTGAATATCGCGCTCGGTTAAGCTTCCCCAAATCATTAGCAAGAGAAAATAGAGGACTAAGCTGAAAATCAAAGCACCGAGGGTTGCTATCCCGTTGGATAAATAAAGGTTTAGTGCATCATATAAGAGATACATGATCAGCGAAGCAAGGCCAGTTGCTAAGCTGGGAAAGATGAGCGAGGTCTTCCAGTTGATCACATGACCTACCTTCCGATAAACGGAAATTAGATTCAATACGGCTATTAGCAACCACCCTAAAGTGGTACTCCAAGCTGCCCCTAAAATGCCAAGCTGTGTGTTCGCCACCAACACATAGTTCAACGTGAACTTAATTACGACACCTATCCCTAAGTTTCGTACAGGTATAGACATTAGCCCTAAGCCTTGTAAAACGCCGGTGGAGGCCTGAATCACACCTAAGGTGACTGTTCCTACACTTAAGATACGTAGCGGTATGCCAACTTGGGCATAACGAAAGAGCAGTACGCTTAATGGTTCCGCCAATACATAGAGGGCGGCACAAGCAGGAATGCCAAAAATGAGGGCAATACGTAAAGCTTCCTCGGCCCTGTACCTAACTAACTTGCTATTACGCAAAGTCCAAGCCTCGGAAATGGCAGGAACTAGACTTGTAGCTAAGGCCACCGTAATAATATTTGGAAACTGGGCCAAAGTGAGAGCCATTCCCAGATGTCCTAACCCTTCCCGAATAGTGTCGGGTGAAAATCCCGCAGCCTGCATACGTAAGGGTATTAAAAAGCTGTCCGCCAATTGCATAATGGGCCACAAGATCGTGGCAACAACGGCCGGAGCTGCCAATGACAGCAGACGGGCCACAATTTGGCCAGACGGCTCTGGTTTAACCATCCTGGCGACTCGGATTTCCTCAATTAAGGCATCACGCTGGGTAAAGTAATAACCTAAGAGGATCAGCCAACCAGTTAATTCGCCGACGATAAACCCCCAAGCTACTCCCGTCACAGCCATTTCAATTCCTCGGGGTCTCAGCCAAATACTTAGCCCAATGGTTGCCCCGACCCGGACAATTTGGTCGATTACTTGTGAGATTGCGGTGGGAGTCATACTCTGTAAACCTTGGAAAAAACCTCTAAATCCAGCGCTTAACGACAAAAACAAACATGCTGGCCCCAAAATAGCCAACATTCTGGTGACCCCCGGATCTTTGGCGAAAACCTTGGCAAACCAAGGTGCCCCAATGACTAGGGCTACAGCAACCAGGCCTCCCGTTAAAATCATGATCAGCATGCCCAACCGGAAAACCCTCATTACTTCCCGCGGCGAACCTAAGGCCACCTTTTCCGCGATTAGTTTAGAAATGGCCACAGGCATACCGCCAATGGCCACGACAGCGGCGAAATAGTGGATTGGTTTGACTAATTGGTATAATCCCATGCCAACATCATGAATCAGGCGTGGCAAGACTACCATGTACACTAGCCCAATCAAGCGACTTACCGTACTGGCCAAAGCCAAAATTACAGCACCACGTAAAAAAGACTCCTTGGTCATAAGCCAACTTCCCTTCCTGTTCATGCTTACGCTCAGAAAGTTCAGCTTATGAGGAGTCCTCCATCTTTATTTTCTTTTATTGTTCCATTTGTTTGGCCAAAAATCCGGCTGCCGTTTCACATAGTTTTGTTTCAAGTTCACCGAACTGCCGATTTGTTTCGTTGGTACCTAAGATAACTGCTCCGATAGGATCTCCTTCCGAAATGATGGGTGCTATCACTTGCATGGCGAAATCCCAAATATCTTCCTCGGGATGTTCTCCCTTCTTTGCGGTTATGGTGCGTCTCGATTCCATCGCTTCTTCCACCACGGTGACAATGGAACGATCAATCCACTGTTTTTTGGGAGCCCCTGAAATCGCCACAACCGCATCCCGATCTGTTATTATGGCGACATGGTTCGTTGTCTCATGCAGCGAATCGGAATACTCTTGGGCGAACTCACCCAATTCTCCAATGGGGGAATACTTCTTTAATATGACCTCTCCATCTCTATCAACGAAAATCTCTAAGGGATCACCTTCGCGGATGCGTAGAGTGCGTCGGATTTCTTTGGGGATGACGACACGACCCAGATCATCTATGCGTCTAACTATTCCTGTTGCTTTCAATGTCACACCCCTTTTCTTTAGTGAGCTTGGGGTTAGTATAAGCGCCTGTTACCACTTTTATTCATTCTGCAAACCAGCTAACAGCTGAGTTAAGAAAATCAGGGCTTTCTGTTCTACAGGATCCCTCTCCACCAATAATTGGCCTACCCTACCGTGCCGATAGGAAATTTTGCCCGGGTACTTTTGGTACAAGGTGGCATACTTGTTGGCATCTATGCCTAGTCCTTCCAAGAACTTCAACTCAAACTTATTTCCTCGTACGGTAATGCTCTCTAGTTTGGCGGCTCGAGCAAGGATTTTAATGCGCACAATCTGTAGAAGGTTGCGGACTGCATCGGGAAGATCGCCATAACGATCTTGTATTTCTTCTTCTAAATCATCCGTATCCTCTAGCGAATCCAGAGCTGCAATTCTCTGGTACAACTCCACTTTCTGCCCGGGATCCTGTATATAAGCATCAACAAGATAGGCATCAACCTTGAGATCCAGGTTGGGTTCGGGTAGCTTCACCTGCTCTTCTCCCTTTAGTTCCTTAATAGCCTCCTCTAACAGCTTACAATACAATTCAAAGCCTATCGAAGCAATAAATCCATGTTGTTCTGGTCCCAAGAGGTTTCCCGCTCCACGGATCTCAAGATCACGCATGGCGATGCGAATACCAGAACCAAGCTCCGTAAATTCCTTGATCGCACTAAGACGTTTTTCCGCATCTTCAGTAAGGATCTTATCTTTCCGGTGAGTAAAATAGGCATAGGCTACCCGATTGGTGCGTCCCACCCTTCCCCTCAGTTGATAGAGTTGGGCTAAGCCAAGATAGTCCGCATTATCCACGATGAGCGTATTCACGTTTCCAATATCCATACCTGTTTCGATAATAGTGGTGCAGAGCAGAATGTCAAATTCACCATTATAGAAGTCCAGCATCACCCGTTCCAAGACTGTTTCATCCATCTGACCGTGGGCAATAGCAATTCTAGCCTCTGGCACTAATTTTTGTAACTCGCCGTAAACATAGTCAATGGATTGCACCCGATTATGCACAAAGTACACTTGCCCTTGACGGGCTAACTCCCTGAGGATAGCTTGCCGGATCAATTGATCATCATATTCCACAACATAAGTCCGGATAGGGTACCGATCTTCTGGGGGAGTTTCAATTACACTCATATCTCGTACGCCCACCATGGCCATGTGCAAAGTCCGGGGAATGGGCGTAGCGGACAGGGTCAAGACATCAACGTTTTTGCTGATTTCTTTTAGCCTTTCCTTTTGAGCCACACCAAAGCGCTGTTCCTCGTCGATGATGACTAAACCTAGATTCTTAAAAGTGACATCCTTAGAAAGTAGCCGATGGGTGCCGATCACCACATCTACTGTTCCCGTTCTCATGCCATTGATCACCTTTGTCACTGTCGCCGGTGACTGAAAACGACTCACTACAGCCACATTTACAGGAAAATCCTCAAAACGTTCCACAAAGGTCCGATGGTGCTGCTGGGCTAAGATTGTGGTAGGAACCAAAACAGCCACTTGTTTGCCGCTGGCCACTGCCTTAAAGGCAGCCCTAATGGCCACTTCCGTTTTACCATAACCCACATCACCGCACAACAAGCGATCCATGGGTCTACTCTTTTCCATATCCCTTTTAACTGCTTCAATGGCGTTCAACTGATCCGCGGTTTCTTGATAGGGGAATGAGTTTTCCAAATCCCTTTGCCAGGGCGTGTCGGGCGGATAAGCAAAGCCTTCCACAGCTTCGCGCTCTGCATAGAGCTTAAGCAAGCCTTCTGCCATTTCCTGGACCGATTCTTTTGCCCGTTTCTTAATCCGGTTCCACTCATTTCCGCCCAGTTTGGACAGGCGGGGGGAGCCTTCATCGAGACCGACATAACGCTGGAGCAGATGAATCTGGTCTGTGGGAACATAGAGCCGGTCTTGCCCTGCGTAGCGAAGATGCAGGTAATCCTTGGAAAGATTATCTACTTTCAATACTTTTAAACCAAGGTATTGACCAATACCATGGTTAACGTGAACCACATAGTCGCCCTCTTTAAGCTCGTGGGGAGCGATCCGTAATCCCTCTTCTACTTTCGCAGGACGAGCCTTTTTCCGTTGCCTTCCATATAGCTCCAACTCAGTAAATACAGCGATCTTAAATGTGGGAAACTCAAATCCCGTCTCCAAACTTGCGGTGGTGATTACACAGTTACCAATTTGTAACTCCTTTTTGGGTTCATCGACATACACTGCTGGAATCTCATCATCCCGTAGTAATTCTAAGATGCGCTGTCCCCGCTCCTTTGTGGAAACCACAACTAAAATGCGATAATGATCTTTGCGTAGTTGTTTTACGCGACGGAGCATAGCCTCGATCTTGCCACCAAAGTGCTCAGGCATGCGTAAACCCACTGCAATACTCGGTGTGTTCTCCATACCAGTAACCCTTTTACCTAAAACAGCAAGATAAACCCGGGAATACTCTTGAAACTTCGACCAGAGGGCATTCCAATCCCAAAAAAGATCCGACAGATTGCTCAAAATACGTCCACGTTTGAGAAGTTCTCCAAAATGCTCTCCTATCTCCATAGACGTATTGACGGCTGCTTCTTTGAGGCGTACCGGCTCATCCAAAACAACAAGGGTATCCTTGGGTAGATAATCCAAAAGGGTTACTATTTTACCAAAAAAAGTTTTGTATTGATTCATACCAGGAAAAAAGCGCTGCTGATCAAAGGCCTCCAAATGCCTGGCGACCTGAGCAAGGAGGTTGTCTGCCTCTTCAGTAAGATCCAGTTTGTGTAAACGCTCACTTTGGGCCTGGGCAGCTTTCCAGATGGCATTCTTGATGTTCTCTAAATCGGCAGGATCATAAATTGTTTCCCTAGCTGCCTTAATCGTGACCTCGGAGATATTTTCAATGGATTTTTGGCTGACAAAATCAAAGGTCCTGAGCGAATCTACTTCATCACCAAAAAGTTCAACACGAACGGGGTTGCCCTGATGAAATGGGGCCACATCCAGGATACCGCCCCGAATACTAAATTGACCCCAGTTCTCTACCAATGCTACCCGCTCATAACCTAAATTCACCAAATCTAGTGCTACTTGATCCAAATCTAAACGGGAATCCAAGTTGATTGAAATTTCAGAATTTCTCAATCGCTCAGGTGCCACTAGCCCCTCCAACAATCCAGCAATGGGTGCCAGAATTATCGTTCCAGGCTCGTTACTCCGATGTAAAACTTCAAGTCTTGCAGAGCGCAAATCCATAGCAGTGAGCGCCTCTTCATGAGGCATTAGCTCGTTACCTTCCCAAATCAACGTCTGACTTTCTGGTAGCAGCGTTTCCAGATCCTGGGCCAACTTTTCTGCCTGACCCAAGTTCCCGGTCACTACCAGCATCACTCGTGTGGGGTCAAAGATCGTACTGAGAAAAATGGAACGCTGGCTCCCTGCAAGGCCAGTAACAATTAGTCCCTTATTAGTATCTGACCGCATTTTCTGATTCACAGCACTCAACTCTTTACTCTGCCGCATCAAATCAACTAGACCTTGTAGAGACAATGTGCATTCCCCCTTTCAGGTCAACTGTCCTTAGTTTGCCTCCGATTGTAGTGGTTCATAGCTGCTAGCAAATCTTCCTTAAGCCATAGCTCTACGGCCTCAGATGCTCTTTGGCAGGCATCCTCTAATATCTTAATCTCGGCGTTGTCTATTCCCTGCAATACATACTCAGCTGCATCTAAATAAGGTGGCGGAGAGCCGATACCTAAACGCAGGCGGGGAAATTCACTGGATTTCAGGTGGTGGATAATATTAGTTACTCCGTTGTGTCCACCTGCACTACCAGAACCCCTAATCCTTAGCATCCCTGGAGCCAGACTGAGATCATCATAGATTACCAGAAGGTCTGCTAGGTCCAGTTGGTAAAAGTTCACTAAACCTGCCACTGATTCCCCACTACGGTTCATAAACGTCTGGGGTTTTACTAAGACTATCTTCTCTCCATGAGCTCTACCCTCACCATACTTAGCCTGAAATTTATGCTTGGTCAGGGGAATCTGCCACTTTTCGCTGAGAAGATCTATCGTCCAAAAGCCTAGGTTATGCCGAGTTTTATCATAACGTAACCCCGGATTGCCAAGGCCTACAATTACTTTCAAGTTGCTACCCCCCTCAAAGGGATCAGAAGAAACGCACAGCGACTAATGTTGCACTGTGCGTATCCCTTACTCTTGATATCAATTATTCGTCAGATCCTGCAGAGTCTTCAGCAGCTTCCGCTGGCTCGCCATCTTCTGCAGCTTCATCTCCGTCTTCTGCACCTGCATTAGCTTGCTGTGGCATTCCGATTTTCACGACTGCTTCGTCAGGCTCTCCCAAAACTTCAACGCCTGAGGGTAGCTGCATCTCTGCCAGCGTAATGGAATGCTCTAGCTCCAACCCGCTCACGTCGACTTCAATTGCATCGGGAATGTCAGTGGGCAGACAAAGTACTTGAACTTCCCAAAGTAGGGTTTGCACCACACCGCCATCATTTGTCCGTTGCTCTTCGCCTACAACACGGATTGGCACAGTAACCTCCAACTTTTTGGTAAGATCAATTTCGTGGAAGTCCACATGCAGTAGTGTTGCACGCACCGGATCGCGGTGCATCTCTTTAACGAGAACCGTTTTTTTAGTACCTGCCACGTCCAGATCAATCAGACTGCCAGTAGCTGCTAACGCCTTTTCTACTTCGCGAGCAACCACTTGAATGCTGGTGGCCTCTTTTCCCGAACCATATATCACTGCAGGGACTTTCCCTTCAGCTCGGAGTTTACGTGCATACCCTTTACCGGTAAGGGCTCGTTCTTCCACGGCTAGTTGGTAATTTGCCATTGTATCGCTACCTCCTTTACATTCGCCTTATGATATCATTCTTGTACGTTTTAGTCAAACAGCTTGCTCACTGGCCTTTCTTCGAAAATCCTTCTAATGGCCTCTGCAAAGAGTGGAGCGACAGATAAGACTGTGAGTTTCGGAATTTGCTTATCCTCAGGTAGATGGATACTGTCAGTGACTACAATCTCCTTCAAGGGACTTGCCTGCAAAATTTCCGGAGCAGGATCAGAGAAGACAGCATGGGTACAGCAAGCGTAAACATCTGTAGCCCCCTTCTCTATCAGGGCATTAGCCGCATTGACAATTGTTCCACCAGTATCAATCATGTCATCAATCAGGATCGCTGTCTTTCCACTGACTTCGCCAATGATGTTCATTACTTCGGCCATATTCGGCTTCGGTCTTCTTTTATCAACAATAGCGATTTGGCAGTTGAGACGATCAGCCAGTTCCCTAGCTCGTACAACACCGCCTACGTCAGGAGATACAACAATTACATTCTCTAGTTTTTTCTTTAGCAAATACTCAGTAATGATGGGGATTCCCTTGAGGTTATCCACTGGAATATCAAAGAAGCCCTGGATTTGCCCGGCGTGCAAATCAAGCGTGACCACTCGGTCTGCCCCCGCTGCTGTGAGTAAGTTTGCTAATAACTTAGCTGCAATCGGATCCCGCGGCTGGGTCTTACGATCCTGCCTAGCGTAGGCGTAATAGGGAATGACTGCACAAACCTCTTTAGCTGAAGCCCTCTGCATAGCATCAATCATGATCAGAAGTTCCATAATGTGTTCTGCAGACGGATAATTCAGTGGTTGGATCAAAAAGACCTCAGCACCACGCACACTCTCTAGATTTCTTGCCCTAATTTCCCCATCTTTAAACCTCAATAATTCTGCTTGTCCCAGCTCAATACCTAAAACTCCGCAGATTTTTTGTGCCAGTTCCTGATTGGCGTTCCCGCTGAAAACCTTAAATCTCTTGCCCTGTACGCTCACTTTGTAGCCCCCCATGTTTACTTGGAAAAATATGAAAACGGAACAACTTTCTCCTCTGGACCTATTGTCCGATCCACGATGACTGCGCTTTCTAATCTAACACCACTACTGAGCGTGGCACCAGATAGTCGGCAATTGGGACCGATAACGCAGTCTTGCCCAATGATAGTGTTATTTTGAATGAAACTGCCTGGATAGATCACTGTATCCTGTCCTATTTCGCAATCCCATTCGATCCAGGTAGACTTTGGATCAATAATAGTGACCCCTTTCTCCTGCCAATAGTGGCAGATTCGATCTCGCAAGATCGCTTCTGCTTCAGCAAGTTGGACCCGATCATTAATACCCATACTCTCTGTAGCATCCTCCAAGACAAACCCCGCTGCCTTGTGCCCATCATTGATCATCAAAGGCAACACATCAGGAAGATAATACTCTGCCTGAACGTTATGGGGCGTGATTTGGGCTAGATACCGGAATAGAAGCTTCGAATCAAAGACATAGGTGCCCGTATTTATTTCTGAAATCAGGCGCTGCTCTTGATTGGCATCTTTGTGTTCCACCACACCTAAAACCCGATTGTTTTCGTCGCGCAAAATTCTCCCATATCCGCTTGGATCTGAGACCTTAGCAGTTAGTATGGTGGCAGACGCCCCCTCTTGAACATGATATTCCAGCAACCTCTGGAATGTTTCGCTCCGAAAGAGAGGGGTATCGCCATAGGTTACCAAGACAGGACCTTCGAACTCCTGCAAGATATCCCGGCACTGATCAACCGCGTGACCTGTTCCTAACTGCTCCTTTTGCTCCGCCAAAGTTACTCCATCTAACACCGCCCGTACTTTATCTGCTTGATAACCAATGACCACAATAATCTGATCAAAGGCTGCCAAACGTACATTTCTAACCACGTGATTCACCATTTCCAAGCCCGCTAAGGGATGAAGCACCTTGGCTAGATTTGAACGCATTCTCGATCCCTGTCCCGCAGCAAGAATAATTGCCGCCGATTTTGCCATTCTTGAGCCTCCTAAAATTGATATCGCAGGAAAAAACCCCGCCGGTTTGACGAGGTGTTCCACAGGAACTTAAGGTAGAATCCAGTCTGCCGGTCGACACCCGCCCAGAATAATTGCTAAGCCTCCTTGCCCTGCACAGACGATATGATCTTCAGTGCTAGCTCGAGGTCACTGGGTTTATCCACATCCGTACCCAACTCTGGGTAGGGTGTAATAATAAAGACACCCTTATAACCTAAAATGGAGCTAGCCCGCTGTTCTAATTCTCGTAAAGTTAGTTGCTTGGTCATGAACTTTAGAATAAAAAGGAAACCCAATAAGCGAATGACTTTCCAGGGCTTCTTACGCTGCAAGAAAAGTTCGTCCATTACCCAACGGGAATTATTGATAGCTTCTGGGGTAACAAGTAGCAGATTGCCCCCCGTAAAGGATCCTTCTTTGAGTGTGAAATAGGTACGTACCGTCTCTGGATACATCTGCTGATTAGCCTCTTTGGAGATCAAGGGGTAATACACGTCTCCAGAAAGTTCAGCACAACGTTCGATAAAATCATCGATGGATTCGGCGTGCACGAAAGGAATATCCGATGTGACTAGTAATATTTTGTTTTTCTGCTCTAAATGCTCCATGGCCCTAAAGATGTTTTCTGTAAGACTTTGACCAGCCTCTACCCAGAGACACTTGGCAGGTAAAAGATCTTTAAGCTCTAGTGGACCCACCACAACTACCTTGGCAATATGCTCAGACTCTTGGAGAGCCTCAATTACGTAATTCACCATGGGTTTTCCGTGAATGGGGATGGTCGCCTCCCATTTTGCTGAACTGGCTTCTTTCAATTGACCTTCATTGGGAGCTCCTGCTAGAACTACGGCATCAACTTTCATCGCTATCGGTCTCCTCCGTTCATTTCGCACACACCTATATTAATGGGCTTTACCACAAAGATTTGAGCTTGGTCTTGAAAAGTATTTCGAAAACTCTGAGCCAGATCCTCCTGAGCGAAAAGGCCAAAGACCGTGGGCCCACTTCCACTCATAAGCGCCCCAAGAGCGCCATGTGCCAGAAGACGTTTTTTCCAAACATTTACTTCGGGAACCAAGGTTCTAGTCACTGACTCTAAAGCATTTTCACAGACAGTACCTAAGACTTCTGGTCCTTTGTCCTCCACTAGTAGCTTAACAAACGTTTGGGTGGACCGGACTCCGTGAAAACGCTGGTCAAGCCCTTTGTATACTTGGGCGGTAGAAACCCCAGTATCCGGCTTCACTAGCACAAAGCTTGCTTGTGGAAAGGCTGGAAGGGAGGTAACCACATCCCCAATACCCTCAACTAAACAAGTACCACCTTGCAAACAGAAGGGGACATCAGCCCCGACTGAAAGGCCAATCTGTTGGAGTTGTTTAAGATCTAACTGAGTTTCATACAATTTATTTAAACCTTGGAGTACAGCTGCAGCATCTGCGCTTCCTCCACCCAAGCCTGCGGCCATGGGTATTTGCTTCTTTAGCTCAATCTCCACTCCACTTGCCAGATTTGTAAAGGTTTGAAAAGCATTCACTGCTCGCCAGCAAATGTTGCGTTCATCAGTGGGCAGCTCGGGGTGATCAGTGTTGATAGTAATACTTTGGGGACTCTTGGTCAGGGTGATCGTATCGCCTAAAGAGATGGACTGCATCACACTGCTTAACAAGTGATAACCATCATCTCGACGACCTACAACGTCCAGTGTTAAATTAATCTTGCCGTAGGCCTTCAGGCAAATCTGATCCATAAAAATCCCCCTATCCTAGCTTTATTTCCGCACTAAACAGAAAATTCCTCCTACCTTTAGTGTGACAAAAGCAGCCAAGCACCACCAGCCATAAGCAAGATTCCGAGCCCCTTCCAGATGCTAAAGGGTACTGGTTCTAGACCGAACCAGCCAAAAAAATCCACTACAGCAGCTGTTATTACTTGTCCCAGGATGATCGCGGTAGTGGCAGATGCTACCCCCACTTTAGACATGGACGCAACCACTAAATAAGCTATCGCAACCCCCAAAAGACCACCAAGATAAGTGTACCAAGGTGCAGCCTTAAAGTCTAGCAAGTTACCTTTTCCTAAGCCAGCAATAAGCAAAGATAAACTGACCAGAGAACCCACCACATGTACTACAAACGTAGCTTCTAACAGACCAACCACTTTACCCAGGGCGGTGTTTAAAGAACCCTGTAGCGCCATCAAAAGTCCCGACAAAGCCGCGAGCAAAAGGGACATCATATCCATTACCCCCAATTTCACAGAGATCAAAGGATATTATGCCCCTGAAATAAAAAATGGACCCCGGAGGGGTCCACCACGATCTTCACTACCCTAGTTTCGAGGAATGTAAATGTGGTCGCCTGGCTTGAGACTTTGCGGATCATCCTGCAAGCTTGGGTTCGCTTCCAAAATTGCTTCCTCCGTTGTGTGGTAACGTCGGGATAGTTTCCAAACAGTATCTCCATTCTGTACAAAGACATAGGTAAGGGTGGGAGGGTCTTCAGGCATTGGTTCAACCTCTACAGCTTCTACCACCGCATCTACTTCTAAGTATTCCACCACATCCACTGTAAAGCGTAGGGTTGTAGCCACTTCCAGAGTCTCCCGATTAATTAAATCTGGTTTGACCGAAATAACGGCTAGCGAAATTCTCGGCTGCATACCAAGCTCCAAGCCTGGAACCACAAGTGTCTGTTCAAATGGTATTACTTCAGGGAAAAATCCTCGGAAAAGTGGCTTCGTATCTTCTTCGGAATGAGCTAAATAAAAGAGCTCCACATCCAGTACACCCTCGATCACCAACTTATCCTCATCTACCTCAAAGTCTGTAACATGACAAGTTGCACCGGTTTTCAAAATCTCCCGGATGGGAGGCAAGTCGTGACTGAGTTCGATCAGACCCCGTACTATTCCTTGCTGTTCCTTTGAGTTCACAAAACTGTCCAAGGCCACAAGCTCCGTTCGCACTTCCACTTGATTGCCTGGTGCAGCAACATCGGTCAGTACCTGAACTGGCTGTCGGCTCTTTAAAAAGAATACGCCCGTCAGGTTCAGTTCAACCCGCATATTCCGCCCCTCATTAACTACGAAGCACTCACAACGAGGTTGCAAACGGTGTTCTAATACTAGTTCTGGTCTAATTTGGGGATTGTCGTATCCAAGCTCGAAAGGCAATACCTGCCCAAAGGTATAATACTGAACAGAAAGATCGTCCAGTTCATAAAGGACTTCCAACGTGGTCCAGCCTTTAATGCCCAATTTGCCATCGCCCAACTCTACCTCTTCTAGTTGGACTTTCGCTGTTACGTCCAAGATGGTCTGAACAGCTGCTTCGCCCAACTCAAACTCCAATATTCCTGTGTTCTCTTTGTCAACAGTAAACTCTAAAGCCTCACCCAGTGGGTTTAAAACTAGTCCATCCGTGCTGAGTTTAACCGGTTTGGCCAAGTTCACATCACTGATCACATTGTAATCACGTACTTGATCAACCTGCACTGTCACTGCCACAATCAAATCCACATCCAGCGAATATTGTCCAGCGCCTAGATCCCATTCACACGCTAAGAGAGTCATCTCCACTTTGGAGTTCATTTCTGGCTCCGCCCCGATTACCTCAACATGAGTGTCAAAGGGGAGGGCACTAGGCCATTCCACCCGCTTAAGTCCCGCCGGCTCGTCATCAAACGTTTCAGGCACGTAGATCATGGTAAGATCAATTGCTCCCTGAACATAGACACGATCCTGATCTGTGGCGAAGGATTGCACAACGGGAGTACCCTTCACCCAAACGATTCTTCCTACGGGAGCTGCGGTGCTTGGCAATTCAACCTTACCCTGGAGGACTGTTTGGAGCGTGTTTTCCCCCACACGATTCACCGCAACGACGCGGTTTTCTTTCACACTTAGGCTCATCTCTCTCCCCCTTTTTTGCCCTATATTCCGTCGGCCATGGATTGATCGATGCCATCGCCAACTTTCTCTAATATCTATGAATGAAGCCCCGAAAACATGTCTATTCCGCAGAAATATTCAGCTTGGCGGTGCGGAAATGCTGATGTATGATTTGCCAAATCCTTGGGTCTTCTTGACCGAGCTCATCCAAGATCACTCCTGCGAGATTATAACTATTGGCTAGAGCACAAATTTGTGATATGGAAGCATGGTGAGGAAGGCGAATCTGAAAGTGTCTCCCCTTACTTTGATAGTAGTAAAAGAGTTCACCCTGCTCATCCTCCTTCAGCCGCGCTCCATGACGAAAGGCACGAGATAATGCCGTTGAGTATGGAAATTTAGCCCTTTTTGTCCCTTCTGAAGTAAGCTCCCATTCCAAAGCATAGATAGGTACGTTAAGAAGAATTTTCCAGGAATGGACATGCCTCAATATTTTGTGCAAGAGTTCTTCTGTTGCCGCCCTTTGAAAAAGTGATGCAGGCTCTTCTGGAACGGGTAAGTCTAACACAATCCGATCGACTAGCTCGTTTACTCTGGCATAATCCACTCCTCCCGATAGTCTCCAAGGCGGAACACCGGGACCTAGCTCAACCCATAGCATGGATGTCTTGGGCAGATCATTCCGTAACTTGCTTAACAGTTTTATGTAACGGACTCCATCTAGTGCCGGCACTTCCTTCCAGGGGAGGAACAGCCCGCAATCTGCCGGAACAGAGTCCACGAGGTAGGAAGCGGTTTTTTTCCTCCTTTTAGGAGTCTTGAGACGATTATGAATCTGGATCTCGTCCGCATTACCGTTTAATAGGGGCTGAACCACACAGGGCAAATGCTCAGAAACAAGGCTTGGATCAACACATACCACCCCAGTAACTGCCTGCGCAGGAGCTTTGGCTTTACTCCCATTAGTGCACCTTCCCCAGACTTCCCGATCAAAAAACACCAAACGCTGCCCCGGGTATATTTCCCTTTTGCGAGTAGAGCGGCTAAAAGCCTCAACTCCCACTCCATAAGTCTGAGCAATCTGGGCTAATGTTTCTTGGGGTTGAACCACATGAACGCGGCGGCGGATCGGAAGGTTTTCCTTCAGCACTAAGGCAAAAAAACGCTTGCCTGCAATTCCATCCGCGACTAAACCATGGTCGCGCTGGAACTGCCGAACCGCGTCTTTGGTCAAATATCCGTATTCCTCTTCCTCACCTAAGTCATAGCCCTGGAGGCGCAAGAACTCATGCAATTGGTTGACATCTGTCCCCTTGTCTCCAAAACGAAGCGTCCGGGATCCTAAACTTCTACCTGGCCACCACACCAACTCCATCGCCTCCTCCTTGATTCTTATGAAAGAAGGCATGAAAAAAGCACCGAATATCGGTGCTTTAGTCTGTCGTTTTATGAATTGGCGGCTGAGATGTCCCCAATCATACAATCGTCTTCAACAGTAACTTCTACCGTCTTGGTTAGAACGTCCGCATAAGTGTAGGACAAACGCTCAACTGAATGGGATGCATCTAGCTTCACGACGAAAATCTTTGGATAGGTGTTTTCAATGACACCCTCCGCTTCAATAATTTTCTTCCGACCGCGATTGGCACGGAGTTTAACCCGTTTGCCCACACACGACTCTAAGTCCAGCTTAATTTGCTGAATACTATTAACTCCCACAGCCACCTTTGTCACCGCCTTATACCATTTTGTCGAATTTTATTGTATCACAGGTAAAGCCCGGTGTCAATTAAATTATTATTCTATCAAGCTGGCGCGTCGGTGTCAAGAGAAATTTTATTTGGTATAACGATCCGCTATAGTTGAGGCACCATAGGACTCCGGCTTAATCTTGCAGAGAAATCCTGACCCGTTAACCATACCCACAACTTCTTTTACTAAGGTCTTTGTTGCTCCATTATTTCCCACATCCAAATGGATTTCCATATCAAACTCGTGACCCGATTCAGCTAGTTTTTCTGCTAAACGGGAAGCTAAGTTCAAAGACAACGACGCCTCGAAAAAGATCCTTTGCCTTAACGAGCGAACATGCTCTTCCCAACGACGGGTATAAAAAAATCGTCCTCCCTTTCCCTGGCGGTGGACGATCAGCGCGGTAACAAAGCAGGTGTCATCCCTGATCTGGGAATCAGTCCCCACAATTAAACGATAGCTGTCATCTGGGTTTGCCGAGGCATAGGTCATTACATCTTGAAACACTTCATCAAAACTTAGTTTACCCTTTGTGGGGCTGATAAACTCCACTTTGTTACACTCCCTTCAGCAACTCTGTCGTTATTCTACTATAATCTTCTAGCGACAATCGTTCTCCTCGTAAAGTTGGTTCAATTTCTGAGGCTTCTAAGACCTGATCCAACTGCTCCAGCGACAGTCCCCATGTTTCCACCAGTGGTTTAAGGGCATTACGTAGGGTTTTACGCCTTTGCTGGAAAGCAGCTCTGATCACTTCAAATAGTTGTGATCTAGGAGCATCCACCTGGGGAGGGCGGGGCGTCAACTTAACCACCGCCGAATCTACAGCAGGGGCAGGAATGAAAACCGTTCTAGGTACCTTCATCACCAGCGATCCCTCTGCATAATACTGAACCGCTAAAGAAAGGACGCCATAATCCTTACTATTTGGGGAAGCGAGCATGCGCAAGGCGACTTCCTTTTGCACCATCACAATGATGCTTCTAAAGGGTAAACTGCTTTCTAAAGCTTTCATAATCAGCGGTGTGGTCAGATAATAAGGCAAGTTGGCCACCAAACTCAAGGGCTGATCCTGCCAACCACTATCACGGAGCAATTTTTCCCAGTCTAGTACTAGGGCATCCCCTTCCACTATCTTAATCTCAGGACGATCTAGGCTCTCCTGCAATATGGTGACCAATTCGCGGTCAATTTCCATGGCCACAACCTGTTCAACCTGTTCAGCCATGGGCTGTGTAAGGGCCCCTAATCCTGGGCCAATTTCCAAAACCCAACTATCATGTTGTAGATCCGCACTTTGAATAATGCGCCCTACGATGTTCTGATCAATCAAAAAGTTCTGCCCTAGGCTTTTCTTGGTACTAAAGCCCCACCGTTTCATCATCTTGGTAACATAGGACGGATTCGTCACTCGGGACACCTGCTTCACCTCTAGCTAATAAGATCGCTTAAGCCCTTACTAATTCTGCGCAGTTCGGCCTTAAAACTCTCATTGTCGTATTCATCTAGACGATCAATGAGGTCCGAAATTTCCAAATACTCTTCCTTGGTCAACGAGCCCAGTTCCATCAACTTACGACAGGTGTCAAGAAAAACGAGCTGTGTCCTGTCCAGGTCATCTTGTAAACTCATAACCTACCCCCATCTACTTATTGTATTCCTCAATAAACCTGGTGTACTCTTTAATGAAGCGGAGCTGAACCATGCCTGTGGCTCCTTTACGCTGCTTGGCAAAAATGATCTCGACCAAACCCTCTGTTCCGTTTTCTTTGGCTAACTCGGGGTAGTAATAGTCGTCACGATAGAGAAACATGACCACGTCAGCAAACTCCTCAATGTTTCCAGAGTCCCTTAAGTCTGACATCATGGGTCGTTTGTTCTCTCTGCTTTCTACACCACGGTTCAGTTGGGAGCAAAGGATCAAAGGAACATCTAGCTCACCGGCCAGGTCCCGAAGTTCCCGCACAATTTCTCCTACAATCAAAGTCCAACTGCGATTGGAATGGGCTGGAGGCTTAATCAGTTGAAGGTAGTCGATGACAATTAATCCCAGATCTGGATTTTCCGCCTTGAATCTACGAGCTTTGGCCCTAATTTCAGCCACGGTTAAGCCCCGTTTATCCACAATAGAAATGGGTAGATTGTAAAGCTCATTAAAGACCTTTTGGGTCACCTGAAACTGTTCGTCACTGAGCTTGGTCTGGTATTCATGGGAAGATACCACATGTTGACCATCCTTTTGGTGAGCAAAGAGCTCGCTAAGTACAATTCGATCACCGAGCTGCTCGTCATCCATCTCCAAGCTAAAGATCATGACCGGAATACCTCTTTTAGCCACATTGGTGACCATGTTCAAGACAAGGGCGGTCTTACCCATACTGGGGCGGGCCGCTAAGATAATCAGGTCTTTTTTCTTAAATCCTGTGGTCATACCATCTATGGACGGATACCTAACAGATAGACCATAGGCATCATCTAAACCTTCTTTCCGATTAAGTAGGTTTAGATAGCATCTGCTCAAAACCTCAAGAAGATTCTTTACCTCATCACCTGTAGAATCACTAGCTTGGCTGGCATCAAAGATCAACTCTTGAGCTTTAGCCTGGATCTCCGCTAGATCCTCTGCATTGGGGTCAAGGGCTAGTGCTTTAATTTCATCGGTAGCCTTTATTAGGCGCCGAATTCCTTCTTTGTGCTTCAAAACTTCCACACTGGGTTGAAGCTCACTTAACGCCACAAACGACTCTGTTAAAGAGATTAAGAGCTCCGCAGGCGATTCAATGATAGAATCACTTAACAAACGATTGTAAATCTGCGTATAGGATATGCGTCCCTGTTTGTGATACAAATCCAGGATTATTTCGTAAATTCTGCGATGAGCTAAATCCACAAAGTGGGCAGGTCGGAGATGGTCAATCACCTTATCCACTTGGGCAGGGTGTTTGATCAGGATTCCTAGAACCTGACGTTCTGCATTTAAGTCTATCGGTAACTCGTTATGTAAGTTAGGATCAATCGAATTCATCAGGAAATACCTCTCTCCAACGTTGTTCTGCGGGGCTGGGTTCCTTGCGACCGGCAATTGGTGCCAGGACTTTGGTAAGGTGGGGATTCTCGAGAAGATCATTATAAGTGCGTACTCCGATACCATGCCAATTACGGAGAATCCCTTCTAAATAAGGGAAACTTGGGTGGGTAGCAGAAACAAACATCTCTTCAATAGCTACCGCAATAACCTCGTGGGATAAGTTCTTACGCTCCATCCAAAACAGCAACTTACGCATCTCCTCTGGAGAAGGCTGGGCCACTCTCGCGGTCCAGTAACTTACCAGCCACTCAAAAGCATCTGATTCCACATTAACCGGAGTTTCTAGAGACACTGCGCTCTCCTCAAGCGTAGGAATAACCAATTGGATCTCTAAACCCTCATCATTGATCCAGCCGTTATCGGCTAAAAGGGCGAGCGCTTGGCTCACATCTCGTTTCACCAGACCCATTTGCGCGGCCAAATCATCTATTTGCAGAGGCTTGCCTACTTGCACCATGGCCACAAGATTGATCCAAACCAAGGTGGCAATGGGTCCTAGCCTAGCCTGACTCTGCAAAATTTCGAGGGGTACCTGGATGGGCAAACCTGGCACACCCCTTAGTAGTACACCTCTATTCTGTTGACCGGACATGGCCTCACCCCCTTTCCTGCTCGTCCACTAGTTCTTCCCAAAGTTCGTATTTTTGGCGTAATTCATCATTTAAGGCCTTGTATTCTTGAACCACAGCTACACTTTGGGTTTCATCCTGATAAAGTTCAGGTGAAGCTAAAGTGGTTTCGAGCTCGTTCACTCTTTCTTCTAGGCGAGCGATTTCTTCTTCCAATTCCTCCAGGAGTTTCTTTAGCTTGGCACTTGTCCGTTGAGTTTTCTGAGCGGTTGCTGATTTCTTGGGTTTTTCCGCCTCTGGAGCATTCGCCAGTCCGCGGCGAGCCTCTTCATAATCCCGGAAACCACCTACATACTCCTGCAACGAACCACCTTCTAGCGCCCAGATATGGGTAGCTAACTTATCAATAAAATAGCGATCATGGGAGACAAAAATGATGGTACCACCAAACTCAACCAAAGCATTTTCTAACGCTTCCCTAGCAAAGATATCCAGATGGTTAGTGGGCTCGTCCAATAATAGTACATTCGGACGATGCAAAAGTAATTTGGCCAGAGCCAAACGGTTGCGCTCACCGCCACTTAACACCGAGGTTTGCTTAAAAACATCTTCACCGCGGAATAAAAAGCGGGCGAGTACAGAACGCAATACTCCAAGTTCTAGACGATGTTCATCATACAGTTCTTCTAGGACTGTATTCTCAGGATCAAAAGTGATTTGCTGAGAGAAATATCCTAAATCAATGCCAGTACCCCAAGTCAAGTTTCCTTCAAAATTGTGCTGTCCTGCTAAGATCTTTAGCAAAGTCGTTTTTCCACTTCCATTGGGACCTAAAAGAGCAATGCGCTGGCCCCTTCTTACTTCAGTCGAAATCCCCTTAAGCACTCTGTTTGCACCAAAGGACTTTTTGACATTATCTAGCGTTACAATTTTGCTTCCTGATTGGCGCTTTGGTTCAAAGCGAAAGACCATACTGGGGTCATCGAGAACCCTTTCAATATCTGGCAAGCGGGCGAGCCTTTTTCCCATGTTTTTTGCTTGTCGAGATCGGGTACCTGCCTTAAATTTTTGAATAAAGAACTCCATACGGGCACGTTCTTGTTGCTGCCTTTCTAAGCTTTCTTCCAGCTGGGTGTGGCGCAGTTCACGCTGGGGCAGGAACTCTGAATAATTACCTTTATATTGGTGGAGTGTATGTTGATGTAGCTCCCAGATGTGGGTTGCAACCTTGTCCAAAAAATAGCGATCATGGGATACTACAATAAAAGCCCCAGAATAGGTGCTAAGAAAATCTTCGAGCCAACGAATGGCATCCACATCAAGATGATTAGTGGGCTCGTCCAAGACAAGCAAGGAAGGGCGATCCAATAACAGCCGAGCTAAGCTGACCCGCATCTGCTCGCCACCACTGAAGGTGCTAAGACTTCGGGTCAGATCTTGTTCAGAAAACCCTAAACCCGCAGTTACCCAATTGATTTGAACTAGATAATCATAGCCACCACCATGCTCAAAGCGATCCTGAGCATTGGCATAGCGCCGCATGGCGTCATTCAAAGCGGGACCAGGCTCTAACGATGCTAGTTCCCGCTCTATAGATCGCATCGCCTCTTCAAGCTGTATTTGCTCCTGAAAGGGTTCCTTTAAAAACTCGTGGAGAGTCTTCTGCTCCGTTGGCAACGTTTGCCACAAATAACCTTGCGAAAAACCTCCAGGACGAGTAATCTGCCCCCGATCAGGGCTCAGTTCACCCACTAGCGTTTTTAGCAAGGTGGTTTTCCCCACCCCATTGGCACCCACAAGACCAATGCGATCTCGGGGTCCAATGGTGGCGGTGACGTCTTTAAAGACAAGTTCATCTCCAAAAAACTTCCATAAGTCCTGGATGATCACTACTGCGTCATCACCTACCTTACTAGATACTGGTTCGTAGCGCTTTGCGCTCCTGATGCTTTTCTAAAGCCAGCTCAATCAGGCGGTCAAGAAGCTCGGCATAGGGAATACCTGATTGCTCCCAAAGTTTGGGATACATACTTATCTGGGTGAATCCTGGGATGGTATTGATCTCATTGAGGAAAATATCGCCTTGGCCGTTAACCAGAAAATCAACCCGGCCCAGGCCCGAGCAATCCACGGCCTGAAAAGCACGACAAGCGTAGTTCCTAATGGTTTCGGTTTGCTGCTCATTTAAGGGAGCGGGGATAATCAGTTTTGACTCAACATTATGGTATTTGGCCTGGTAATCATAGAACTCATGGGCAGGCACAATTTCGCCCAGAATCGAAGCTTCTGGGTTGTTATGGCCCAAAACACTGCATTCGATTTCACGTGCATTAACCATACCCTGCTCTACTACTACTTTGCGATCGAAACTTAAGGCAAGGTCCATAGCTGGGCCTAAATCCTCAGGCGATTTCACCTTGCTAATACCTACACTGGAACCTAAGTTGGCTGGTTTTACAAACATGGGATACCCCAAAGTATCCTCAAGTTTTGCTGTGACTTCTTGGGGATGTTCCTTCCATTCATAACCTAGAACTACTTCCCAAGGGAGAAGTGGCAAATGCGCCTGGGCAAAAAGGGCTCGCATCAGTGCTTTATCCATAGATGCCCCTGAGGAAGCTACGCCTGCTCCCACATAAGGGAGGTTGGCCAACTCTAATAATCCTTGGATAGTCCCATCTTCTCCATATGGACCGTGGAGCACTGGAAAAATAACATCGAAGCCCGAGTCTATCGTTGGATCAGCTTGAATGATGTGTTGCTGCCACTTACCATCTTTACCAATCTTGATTGGTATAACCTCATATTTTTCTTTGTCTAGAGCATCCATCACAGAACGGGCGCTTACCAATGATACTTCATGTTCACCTGAACGGCCTCCGTAAATCACGCCCACCCTCAATTTGGCCATGCCACATCCTCCCCGCTTGATTAGTTAATTGTCACAGACACAAATGGCATCCATCTCTACGTTTACCCCTTTGGGCAAAGCTCCTACCTCAACACAGACTCTCGCAGGTGGATTTTCTGGGAAGAAGGTTGCATAAACTGCGTTCATTTTCTCGAAATCAACCATATTGGTCAGGTATACAGTCACTTTCACCGCATTTGCCAAAGACGTTCCCCCAGCCTGGGCAATACTTTCCAAGTTAGTTAGTACCTGCTTTGTTTGGGTTTCTACACAATCATAGGCAATTTCACCGGTAGTCATATCGACACCCAGCTGCCCGGAAATGAAAAGCAAGTTACCAGTTTTAACACCTTGACTGTACGGCCCAACCGCTGCTGGAGCCTTTTCTGTGTGCACTATTTTACGCATCTTGATTCCCTCCGTGTCTGTCTTTTTATATAGTATTTTCCCGAAGTGGAGCCAATTCCCTTGGGGTAGCCAACAAGTTTTTTCATTATGGCAAGAGCAAGAGTTCAACAATCTTAAAGTAGATGATTAAAGCGCAGGCATCAACAATGGTGGTGATCAAAGGTGCAGCCATGATGGCAGGATCTGCATTCACCTTTTTAGCAAACAACGGCAACGTGCTCCCTACCGTCTTTCCCAAGAGAACAGTGGCAAATAGAGCTAACGAAACAACAAGTGCCACCATATACTCGCCTGGATAGGTTAAGAGCAATCTCAGAAAATTGGCAGCTGCCAGGGCGGCCCCAACCAAGAGACTCACTCCCAACTCTTTCATAAACACCCGGCCAAAATCTTTGGTGTTTATTTCATTTAGCGCCATACCCCGAATTACCAAGGTGGAACTCTGTGATCCTGCGTTACCACCAGTATCTGTGAGCATGGGAATGAAGGTTACCAAGATCGGAAGCGTAACAAAAGCCGCTTCATACCGCTCTAGAATACCGCCGATAATCATGCCCGAAATCATGAGGATCATTAACCACATAATTCGATTCTTTGCCAACTCTAGTATGCTGGTTTTAAGATACGGTTTGTCAGAAGGCGCCATAGCTGCCATCTTTTGAAAGTCTTCAGTGGCCTCTTGGTGAATTACTTCCATAATGTCGTCGAAAGTAACAATCCCGACTAATCTATTCTCATGGTCGACGACGGGCAGTGAGATAAAGTCGTATTTGGAAAATAGTGCAGCCACCTCTTCTTGGTCATCGCTGGTGCTCGCGGATATCACATTCGTCTCCATGATATCGCCAATAATCGCATTTTCATCAGCCAAGAACAACTCTTTGACTGTCACCACACCCTCTAGGCGGCGATTCGCATCCATTACATAGCAAGTATAGACAGTTTCTTTATCAATGGCCGTACGCCTAATCCGCTGAAAAGCATCGGATACGAGCATCGTTTTTTTCAAATCCACAAACTCAGCCGTCATGATGCTACCTGCAGAGTGGGGAGGATACTGGAGAAACTGATTGATTAAGGTCCGTGTCTCTGACGAAGCATTTTTAAGCACCCTTTTTACTACACTTGCTGGCATCTCCTCTAAAAAGTCAGCGGCATCATCCACAAAAAGCTGGTCAATAATAGAACCTACCTCTTGATCAGTAATCGCGCTAACAATATACTCTTGCATCTCCACCGACAAATAGGAAAAAATCTCAGCAGCCCTGTCCTTGGGCAAGGAACGAAAAACCAAGACTACTTGTTCCCGGTTTAATTCCTCCATAAAGTCGGCAATATCTGCATCCTGGAACATGGACAATTCTGTCCGAACAGCTTTGAAGTCTCTTGCGAGTACAAGGCGCTCTAGATCGCGCCAGTCTTGAATTGGCATGTTTTTATCCTCCTTCAATTTTTTTTGGAGTATAAAAACGAACAATTGCACGTCACAAACGGAGGGCAGTAGAGATGGGCAAAAACCCACATCTTAATGGCCACTCTTCGTCGTCATTGTTCGTTTTTCTACAAGAACAATCGCTATCCACCCATCTCTCTCCCTTCTTATTTAGTCTATCCTTAGTCTACATGAATTCACTACTGCCTGCAATTCCGAGGCGTGAACAAACCGACTGCTTCGCAATTACGCAGCCGGTTGTGCTCAACTCTTGGTTAGATCTAGTTTGCTATGGACAAGCAGTCCTGGAACTCTCCAGGGAAAATATGGCATAAAAACTCTGCCACATGTTCAATAGGAATCACTTGTACACCCTCAGTAAAACGGGGAAGATTGTCCAAGTTATCATGGGGTGCAAACACTTTCTTAACCCCACTTTGTTTGGCACCATAGATCTTTGCATGTAAACCACCCACAGGCTTTACCTTACCCCGTAATGAGATCTCGCCCGTAACAGCAATGTCCTGTGGAACTGGGAGCCCCTTCACTGCACTTATTATGGCAGCGAGAATTGCCACACCTGCGGAAGGACCGTCAATGTTTCCTCCGCCAACCACATTCACATGCACATCAAAGCTGCTCAATTCTTCACCGGTGAGCATACGAAAAACAGATGCAGCGTTAAAGACACTGTCCTTAGCCATGCTTCCAGCCGTATCATTAAAACGAACTGTGCCCTTACCTGGTTCTTTGCTGGGAAACGCCACAGCTTCAATTTCTAAAATGGAACCTACATACCCACTGACACCTAAGCCTAGCACTCGTCCCACTTCCCTCTTTGGCGACGCTTTGGTCTGCACATAGGAACTTAAACGGGCCGATTGAATTACGTCCTGCATGTCTGCCCTGGTAACCACAATCTCACTCTGTTCACCTTCACCCCGATAAAGAGCAACCCCATAAGCATCCGATAGTAATCTTGTGGCCCTCCGTCCTTCGATGGTATATTCGGCCACCAAATCGGCCACTCCGTCTTCTAACTTGGCCCCCAGGCGCTGAGCTGCAGAACTGACGATCTCTACAATATCAGGCGGTGTGAGTGGATTGAAAAACACTTCCGCACAGCGGGAGCGAAAAGCAGGACTAATTTCTGAAGGGTCCCTGGTTGTGGCTCCAATTAGTACGAAGTCAGCGGGAGCTCCTTTAGAAAAAATCTGATGTATATACTTGGGAATCTGGGGATCATGGGGATCATAATAGGAGGATTCGAAAACCACCCGTTTATCTTCTAGCACCTTTAAAAGCTTATTTTGCAGAACCGGATCCATCTCCCCGATTTCATCAATAAACAGTACGCCACCATGGGCATCCGTAACCAAACCCAACTTTGGCTCAGGCACCGCACCATCAGCTAAATCCCTTTTGGCTCCCTGATAAATGGGATCATGGACTGAGCCCAAGAGGGGGTTAGTGACTTCTCTAGGATCCCAGCGGAGGGTTGTCCCGTCCACTTCCACAAAAGGGGCATCCTCAGAGAAGGGCGTGTATTCCTTGGTTTTAGCGTACTGCAAAGCTAAGCGGGCAACAGTAGTCTTGCCCACACCCGGAGGTCCGTATAGCAAAATATGCTGGGGAAACGGCGAGCTTAGCTTGGTTAAAAGTGACTTAATGGCATCTTCTTGACCGACCACTTCTTCTAAAGCTTGAGGCCGCATTAAGTCAGAGCTAGATTTAGACAGACTACGCTGCTCTAACAGCTCCAGTTCAGCATATTTCTTTAGAGTCTGGGCATTATCTGGACCCGCTTCCTCATTGAGCACCTGCATTCGGATTTCCTTGATATACTCAATATGGCGCTCTTGCATCTTGGCACTGATCTTTTGTTCTAACTTATCCTCCACAGTGCGCTTGGCTAATAGCTCGGCTAAATAGTCCTCCAAATCGTTGAGGACTTCGCTTGCCTCCTCAGGATCCCTCTGTTCAGTAATTGTGGGATCTTCGTGCACAAGGCGCTCTAAAGCTAAAATGCGATCTTCGATTTTTTCCGATTGCATCAGTTCCAAAGAATCAAGTTTTCCAGCCTTCAGAACCAACTGATCCTCCCCGTGTACTTCAGCTAATATAGTCATTAGTGCTGAAACATGCTTTTCCAGTGAGAGATCTTTATTTGATTGTTGTTGTGAAAGTTTTGTACCCAATGGGGATGACCCTCCAGATATAAGTAATACTCTTGTGGCTATTCGGCCTCAACGTTCACTGTGACGGGCACATGAACTTTGGGATGAACCTTAACCACAATTGAGTGTGTTCCCAGGCTCTTTATTGGCTCTTTCAGTTCAATCTTCCTCTTGTCAATTTCTACCGAGAACTGTTTCCGAAGCTGATCTGCGACCTCTTGCGTGGTGATAGAGCCAAAAAGCTTGCCCCCTTCGCCCACCTTGGCCTTAACTTGTAATTTTTGCCCCTTTATTTTCGCCCCAATTTGCTCTGCGTCCTTAAGCTCACGCTCAGCCTTGGCAGATTCGACCTGCTTCTGCTGGGCCACCTGACGCAGATTGCCAGAGCTCGCTTCTACAGCCAATCCACGAGGCAAAAGGAAATTGCGACCATAACCCTCAGCGACTTCCACTACATCGCCCTTTTTTCCAATGTTCTTCACATCTTTTTGTAGAATTACCTTCACGAAAACCCCACCTTTCCAAATCTAATCGTTTTCTTCCACTGCTATCTCTTCCGCTTCCTCTTTGACAGCGGTTAACCTGCGAAAATCGAAGACCCCATCTGCTAAGGCTAAAATTAGCAGGGCCATAAGCAAAAACTGCCAAGTAAAGACCAAGAAGACAAAGATAACCCGTAAGAACACCGGAGTGTTCCGTTTCTTAAAGTAGAACCAGACTAAACTAATACCCATAATAACATAGGCCTGAACCATTATAATAAATAGGTTCACACCGAGCAGCTGCAACCAGCTTGGAATAGTGCCCGACTGCGAAACGGTTGTGACGATCATCCCAAAAAAGAACAAGATGGAAAATATCGGATGGAGTCGCCAGGTAGTAAAGGGCGCAATCCAGAGCATGGATGAGTCGCCCATCCGCTTAAGGACCACACGCAACACTGCTAGATTAATATAACTCATAGCCACAGAGTAAACAAGTAATAGTGCGGGCAAGCCCCACTTAAAGAAGAAGGGTACAAACTCCAAGAGACTCTCATAGAGCACTAGAGCGTCAGCCGCCACACCTAAGCTCTGGGAAGTCTCCATAGCCATTTCGATACTTTGTACCAGCATCTTCATTAAATCTGTAAACATATTGGTTCCAAAGATCAAAGAGTAGAGTAGAACATTGAGACCAATTACCACTAAATTAGAAAAAATGCCTACACCCATTAACTTGGGGAAGGAAAACTTCTCTCTGAGGGCCATCCCAACTGCTACGCCAACAAAACCCCAAATGATGATGGAAAGTCCCGCGAAAACATGTCCTGCAACTAAAGCGGTGACAATGGCAGCCACAAAGGCAGTAATAATTCCCCAACGAAAACCTTGCCGGTAAACAAGGAGCATTAAGGGCACTGGGACAATGATAGACGGAATCCCTAAGTAATGGCTGATCATGGTCAAGATCACGGTAAGGGCTGCTAGCATAGCCCCTTCAGTCAACGAACGCGTTTTCATTAATCCACCCTCTTATTTACATTCTAAAAAGGAGCAGCTACGCTGCTCCTAAATGTTTAGTCAATCGTATAAGGCATCATTGCCACGTAACGGGCACGTTTGATCGCAGTTGTTAGCTGTCGTTGATGCTTCGCGCAGTTACCAGAAATGCGGCGGGGTAAAATCTTACCGCGCTCTGTAACATAGCGGCGTAGACGACCAACCTCTTTGTAGTCGATATGTTCAATCTTATCGACGCAGAAAGAGCAAACTTTTCTTCTGCCTCTACGACCTCTTTCTCTAGCCATTATCTCGCCTCCAAACCAATCTGATTAGAACGGAATGTCATCAAACTCCGGTTCGGGCGGTCCATCTGCTGATTCATCGGATCCGGCATCACGTGCACGATCCAAAAATCGCACTTGATCGGCCACAATTTCGGCGGCCTTTCTTCTAATGCCATTTTGGTCATCATAGGATCGGATCTGCAAACGTCCTTCTACTGCAACCAAGCGTCCCTTGTTCAGATGGTCTGCACAAATCTCCGCCTGTTTGCGCCAGGTCACGATATCAATGAAATCCGCTTCCCTTTCGCCACTTTGGCTGACGAAGGGTCGATCCACTGCAAGTGTGAAGTTGGTCACTGCTGTACCATTCTGAGTATAACGCAATTGTGGATCAGCTACGAGTCGCCCAATAAGAATAACCTTGTTTAACACCACACGTCACTCCTTTGCTCATTCTTCGTCTCTTCGAACGAGCAGATAACGCACGACTTCATCGGTGATCTTTAGAATTCGTTCGACCTCGGAAGTCGCTCCGCTTTCTGCTTTAAAGTCGATCACCACATAGAAGCCTTCGGTGTTATCATTGATTTCATAAGCAAACCGGCGTTTACCCCACTGGTCAACCTTCTCGATCTCGCCACCTACACCAGTAATCAGACCTTGAGTCTTTTCGATCTGGGCAGCTAAACTCTCTTCATCTAGTTGTGGGACAAAGATAACCATTAGCTCATATTTTCGCACCGTAGCTTCACCTCCCCTCTGGACATATGGCCCCAAGTCAAGCCTGGGGCAGGGCAAACCCAATTATATCATTGGTCTAGAGCGAAGTCAAATATTGAAACGGAAAAAAATGACATCTCCATCATTGACAGCATAATCCTTACCTTCAATACGTTGAAGTCCCTTATCACGACATGCTTGTACAGAACCTACTTTTACCAAAATTTCCCAGGGGATTACCTCTGCGCGAATGAATCCTCGCTCCATATCTGTATGGATGCGACCCGCGGCTTGAGGTGCTAACATTCCCCGGGAAATAATCCAAGATCTGGTTTCATTTCCCTTAATAGTATAAAAAGTTATCAGATCCAAAAGTCGAACACCCGCTTCCACCAAACGGTGTAGTGCAGGCTTGTCCATATGTGCTTCGGCGAGGAAGAGCGCGGCTTCTTCAGGTTCAAGTCTAGTAAGCTCCCTTTCAAAATCAGCCGATATTGGAACGACCTCAGCTCCCTCTGCGGCAGCCCAATCCTGTAAACCAGGGTCCATGGAAGCTTCGCCTTCACCAGTGTTAAGTACATACATTACTGGCTTAGCAGACAGGAGGGGAAGGTCAGGGAAGGGAGGAAGAGAAGTCCTGCGAAGTGGTATCCCTCGTTCTAAGTTGTTTTTGTATTCTTCCAAAAGTTCCAATTCTTCCTTATATTTTTTCTCACCTGTTTTTAAGAGTCGGGTGGTACGCTCGTGGCGCTTTTCAACAGTAGCCAAGTCAGCCAGGATCAACTCCAGATCAATAATTTGCACATCCCTCACCGGATTAATGTCACCCATGGTGTTCACCACATCGTCAGCGGCAAAGAAGCGGACCACATGAACTAGGGCATCCACTTCTCTGATGTGACCTAAGAACTGATTACCTAACCCCTCACCTTTACTGGCCCCTTTTACTAAGCCGGCAATGTCCACAAACTCAATGGTAGCCCCCGTTAGAATCTCGGGTCGGCTAATTTCGGCCAGAGCCGCCAAGCGTTCATCAGGGATCAGCACAACTCCTTGATTTGGTTCGATGGTACAAAAAGGGTAGTTTAACGCAGGAACCTCCAATTTGGTAAGAGCGTTAAACACGGTGGATTTTCCCACATTAGGTAGACCGATAATTCCAATACTAAGTGCCATTGATTTCACCTCCATAACCAGGTAAACTAAGACGGAAGGAGGACAACATATGAACCGTTTAGCTAGGGCAGGTATTATTGCCGCAGCCTACATTGTCTTAGTCTTTGCATTCCAATTTGCCAGCTTTGGTCCTATCCAGTTTCGGATAGCAGAAGCGTTAACCCTTCTTCCGATGGTCTTTCCCGAGGCCATTGGCGGAATTTATGTGGGCGCTTTGCTTGCCAATATTCTTGGAGGACAAGGCCCGTGGGACATATTCGGAGGAAGCCTTGTTAGCCTAATTGCATCATACTTCACGTACCGTTATCGGGGTCGGGTTGCTGGCTATGCTGCTCCCATAGTTCTCAATGCTTTTTTAGTTAGCGCATATTTACGTCTTATTTTTGATCTTCCCTACTGGCCTATTGTTTTGAGCATAGGAATTGGCCAAAGCGTGGTTATCCTTGGCCTAGGTATCCCTTTGTTACGGTTTGTGCAAAAGAATCAAGAGCGGTTTCTGTAGCTCAAAATCTCTTTTGTAAGTCTTTCACGAAGCTGATTAACTGCACTAAAGTCCATGGACTGGGCATAATAGGTTTCTACTGACGCATGGCTTGCCTGGGCATCTTGGAGGGCCTTGATGCCTAGGTCGATGAGTTCCCGAAACAGCCTCTGATCTGTTGCATTAGAGTGATTCTCCTGTCCATGCCCGCAATCAATTCTGCGTCCGCTTAGATGGGCCAAAGGCTCCAACTCGTTTGCCGTGAGCACCGCTAAACCCAGTTCAGGGACAAGTAAATGGAGTATTTTTTCGGGATTAAGCGGATAGTGATACACCTCGATCGTTAACCCGGCCAACTCTCCGTGAGTGAGAATTAGGTCCAAATACTCAGATTTACCTGTGCCCACCAAGCCAGTTAAGATATAGCGGTTTGAATAGTCCGCTACTAGCTCTTCAATCTGGCTCACATAACCTTCTGGTGTAAGGGCCGAGGCAAAAAGATGCCTGGCCTTCGTCGGCCAAGTGCGCGGGCTTTTCCTCGCTCCTTGTAGTTCGGCCAAGATTACTCCTACTTCTTCCAGGACATCCCTTTTGTGTTTGGAATTACGTGATGCCATATTCTCTTCGATAAATAGTGCAGCGGCAAAATAGCGAAAGGCCTGGGCGAAATAGGATGCTTTAGCCAATCCAGCCTCAACAATCTCTACCCGTTTTTTTTCTAGTTCCTTGGACGACCAAAAATTACCCAGACAAACGAGTTCGTCTCTACAACCTGGCCATTTGGCATCTTGAGTGTGGGGAGACGTTGCGTCAACTAAAGCCACACCCAGCTCAGGAAAGGTGACAGCATCTAATGATCTGGAGTCGGAACTGCAGAAAAACAACTCCTGTTCCAATCCTTCCTCTCTTAGTTCATCCGCAATCGTGCGCATAAAAGAGGCTTTCCCGGTTCCAGGTCCACCTTTCAGAAGATACACTTTCTTAGCATCTGGTCCAATGATATTGTGGAAGAGGGAATAAAACCCCTTAGCGCTATTGCTGCCAGCAAAGAGCTTACGAATCCGCATCACTGTAACCCCCCTGATAGTCTTAGAATCTCCTATCAGTATATTCTTTCTCTACAAGCGGTGCTAA
>JAAZLQ010000263.1 GCA_012799255.1 Bacillota bacterium | reverse complement strand
CTAGTAATGTGTTTTTTGCCCTAGATGCGGAGGCTTTTCGCCTTTTTGAAAGCACTATTGATGCTCGGGCTCGACAGTTCAACGAAAAAATCGAGGATCTAATCGCGAATGTATCTATTGAGACGATGCGCTTCGCCGATGTGGCAAACTCCATTGCTATGGTGCACGATTTGAGTCCCGAACAAATTCATATGAAGGAAGATTTGTTTGAAGAGGTAAGCGATGCAGGGGCAGAGACCATATTTAGCCTATTGAACAAGAACAGTATTACCGGAGCCTATTTTATACTGTCCGGAGCCTTTGGTACCCAGGACCCCCAGACACATTTGGCAGTGTATATTCGCAACTCGGCCCCCGGTCTAGCAGGTTGGGATAATTCCCAGTTCCTAATGGAGATCGGCCCAATCTCTCTGTCACAAAAACATCAAGTTGCATTGAGTTCTAATTGGGACCTTTTCATGAAATTCACTACAGAATCACAGGGAGACCTATATTACAGACCTCTAGAAGCAGCTAGGCAATACCCCGGTTCCGAATTGACGCTCTATGGTTATTGGACAGCACCTTCACCCCTTTTGAGGGATAACAATCAGGTTATTACATATTCCTTACCGCTACTCGACAAAGAAGGCCGACCCTTTGGTGTCCTTGGGGTTGAGATTTCCCTTTCCCATTTTACCAAGTACTACTTACCCAACACGGATATTCCCTACCAAGCTAGCTTCTACGCTCTTACTGGAAGCACCGATAACAGTATCGACCTGAACTGGCATATTCCCAGCGGGCCTTTAGCCCAGCTCTATCTTGAAAAGGGGCAGACATTGCCCCTCAGAACGGTACCCAACACTAGCTTATGGCAAACAGCTTTGGAGGGACTAGGTGAGATGTATTGCTCCATGCAACCCTTACGGTTATACAGTGAGGACTCACCTTTTTATGATAGTGGATGGGCCTTAACTGGCTTTGTGTCAAAAGAGGTGTTACACAGTACCTCATACAGGGTGCGTACGATGTTAATAGGTAGTATTGTGCTGACAGCCTTGGTGGCCTTGATAGCTATTTTCGTTTTGACTTATTTTTCCACCCGTAAAATTGCCGGTTTGTCGCAGCATGTAAGACAAATGAACCCTTATGAAGAAATTCGCTTTAAACCCACGGGTTTGGAGGAAATTGATGATCTCACCTCTGCTGTAGAGAAGCTACATAAGAGTGTGATTAACAGTGTAAAGGTAACGGAGAAGATCATGGAATTGACCAATATGCCCATGGGTTGTTATCAGGTTGAATTTGACAATCCTTATGTTACCATCACTGGCTATGTCTACGATTTACTAGGTCTTCCCCACGGTACGTTAGTTTCCCAGAAACAATGGGCCCAGTATTATGAGCAGATAATGGCCCATCCAAGCGAAGACGATGCTAACACAGTCTATTACCACCATCCTGACACAGAACGACAGTATTGGTTACGCATTCGTGAGGCTAGCACCGACATGGGCCGCATTGGCACAATAATGGATGTGACCGATGATATTGAAACTCAACGCTACCTTGCCAAGGAACTGGACTACGACAGCCTGACCAGACTATATAACCGGACCGCATTTAGGCGCGAGGTACATGCTGTTCTGCAAAAGGAGCCAAATGCAATCGGTGCCATGCTGTTTATTGATTTGGACAATCTAAAATACATAAATGATACATATGGACATGATGCAGGGGATCAGTATCTAGTTCAAGCAGGTGAGATTTTCGGTCAGTTCCGGCGTTATGGAGGTATTGCCTCCCGGATATCCGGTGATGAGTTCACGATTTATCTACACGGATACAAATCCAAAAAACAGTTGGAACTGTTGATCCATAGGCAATTAGAGGATAGCTCCAACACCATGATAAGGCTCCCCAATGGTAAGGAACAACGGATGCGGTATTCCGGTGGTATTGCTTGGTATCCTGCTGATTCCCATAATGTGACAGGGCTTTTACGATGTGCTGATTTTGCCATGTATGAAGCAAAGCATCAACGCAAAGGTACCGTGACCTGTTTTGACCGCGATTCCTATCGAAAGAACATCTATCTGCTAGAAAACCGTGAGTCTATCAATAAGGTGATCGATGAGGGATTAATTCGCTTTGCCTTTCAGCCAATTGTAAAGGTTGCAACTGGTGAAATCTTTGGGTATGAAGCATTAATGCGTCCCACCCATGAAAGCTTTGCTTCACCTTTCGAGGTACTCAAGATGGCAGCCGCCGAGTTTAAGCTATACCAACTGGAACGCATGGTGATGTTTAAGATAATGGAGTATGTATAACAAAACCGCCGGGAATTTGGTCGTAAGAAGGTATT
>JAAZLQ010000192.1 GCA_012799255.1 Bacillota bacterium | reverse complement strand
GTTCAAACAAAGCATTCGGTGGTGGAAAAAACTACTGTTCCGCCAGAGTTCTTTAGGCACTCTTCAATGGCTGGACCAGGGATGCCATCACGATCTCCGATGATGGCAATGTGTTTGCCTTTTAGATCGATCATGACCGATTCCTCCTTTTCTAATGTTCGCGAGTCGTTAGTTTATTGAATCCGAGTTCGTTTGTTGCTCCAATTATGGCTTGTAGTTCAACCGTAATGGAACCGTCAGCACTTCGGTTTCCTTTAAAACCTCCAGCAATCACTTCTACAGGATCTATATTGCCGATTATCTTGTCCATAGGTGGCAAAGTAACCAACTCGTTGGCGTTTCCGCCTGTTACTATGGCGTCAGCTAAGGGGCTTCCATCAGCTAACGACTGACTTGTGCCATCTTGTCCGGCATACTCATCGGTAATGAGCACAGTTCTAATGCCTTTGCCTTCGATTTTTGTACAGTTCATGATCAAATCAGTATCAGGATTGCCAAAGCCCTCTTCACTGATAATCACGCCGTCCACACCTAAATATTCCACTAATTTGGCAGTGAGATCGCTGGACCGTTGTTTGTCCAGGAGCGTCACATTCTCATTCGTAATCACACAACCCACAAAGCACAGATCCTTACCGTGACGCCGCAAAAGATCGTGAATGACAGGGTTATTCAAATGATGATAGGTAGTGTTTTTGTCACAGGCTGAGACACAGTTACCACTGACGATAGCACCATCCATTACTTCTGTGGGATGCATGAACGTAGGTACCATGTTTTTCGCATCAACACCGTAGTAATAGGTGTCGTGGAGCAAACCTTGGCTCTGTAACATATACACATAAGCGATCTTGGGCAGATCGGGATACTTCTCATGATATTTTGCTACGGGTAAAAGCTCATAGCTTAGCGTTTCGTCTGGAGTGAGGGAGCGAGCCGCCTCTCCTAAATAGTTTGCTGCCCTAAGCCCCATTTTTCTCAAGGCTGCCTCGTGTTGATAGGGAGTCACACCAGCAACAGGCTTCGCCACAATGACTAGATTGTGGAGCTTGGAAAAGGGAGTAAGATCGGCACCAGGACCTTGCATATCTATGATGCCCTCTTGGTAACCTACGATCTTACCAGTTGTCACTACGCTGACTCCTTTGAGTACATGGGTAACACCAGAACCGGCAGTGAACATTTTACTGACCATCCCTGGGAAGATTCCACCTTCCTGCTCAGGTTTCACTCGGGGTTCGATAACGTCCTTTACAGGCATGATCCGGATGGAATCACCGGGATGGGCGATTTCAATGGTGACCTGTGCCAAATGTTCGTCCTGCAACAACAGTTCGGTTAGTTCTTCCTTGTCAACAAATAGGGTGTGGTCTTTGACCTCGGTTTTCGGTCCGAACTGTAAATCGTTGATGAAGATATTACCAACTTTAAGCTGCACACACTCACCTCCTTTGGCAAGCTTAGCCTAATAATTCAAGGATTTTTTCTTCAACATCCTTAGCGCCAAAGTCACCGCTAAGCTCGGCTTTCTTTTCGCCATCATGATAAAAAGCAATAACTGGCAGACTCATGACACCTTGTGCCATGGCCAGGCGCATCGCTTTGGATGTGTCCAAGGAGTAGAATTTCATCTTATCGCCATATTTTTCGGCGAGGCGTTCCACCTCTGGCATGAGTTCTAAGCATGGTTTGCAACGAGGACCCCAAAAGTCAACCACAACCCAACCTGTGGAACCTGGGATATGCTCTTCCCAAGAGTCTTTGTCTAGGGCGATCATTTCTATACAACCTCCTCATCTTTATTTGTTATCCAGTTAACATATTATGCAATCAGCGCTTGGAATCCTTCTAGCTAAATGGGTTTAATTGGGCTATTTTCCACAAACCTATATCCAAGCGAAAATCGTTTTTCTGGTTGAAATACGCGCAGGGATGCGGAGTTGAAGAGACAGAGAAATCCGAAATTGCTTTCTGTATGAGAACGTGCAATTGGCAAATAATAGGGTTGAGAACGAAAAATGGAGGCTTAAGTATGAAAAAGTTCATTACCATTGATGGCAACGAGGCGGCAGCCCACGTTGCGTATGCTTTTACTGAAGTCAGTGCCATTTATCCGATCACACCTTCTACGCCCATGGCAGAATTGGTAGATCTCTGGAGTGCCCATGGTCGCAAAAACCTCTTTAATGAAGTGGTCGAGGTAGTAGAAATGCAGTCTGAGCTCGGTGCTGCAGGCGCTGTCCATGGATCGTTAAGTGTTGGCGCCCTCACCACCACCTTTACAGCATCCCAAGGTCTATTGTTGATGATACCCAACCTGTACAAAATAGCTGGCGAGTTGTTACCATGCGTTTTTCATGTTAGTGCTAGGGCCATTGCAACTCACGCGCTCTCCATATTTGGGGATCATCAGGACGTAATGGCATGTCGACAGACAGGTGTTGCCATGTTGTCATCGGCAAATGTGCAAGAGGTAATGGACTTAGCTTGCGTGGCCCACCTTGCTACGTTAACCAGTAGGATTCCCTTTATCCACTTTTTTGATGGGTTCCGCACTTCCCATGAGTACCAGAAAATCGAGCCATTAGAATATAGTCAGATGGCTCAACTCTTGGATCATGAGGCTTTGGCAGAATTTCGAAAGCGTGGTTTAAACCCTGATCGGCCTGTCACCAAGGGTACAGCACAGAATCCTGACATCTATTTTCAGGGGCGAGAAGTGGCCAACCCCTTCTATGAAGCGGTTCCAGAAATTGTACAAGACTACATGAACCGTTTGGGACAACTAACAGGGCGTCGGTACAACCTCTTTGATTATTATGGTGATCCTGAGGCAGAGCACGTGATCGTGGCCATGGCCTCTGTTTGCGAAACAATTGAGGGAACAATCGATTATTTAAGAAAAAAAGGTCGAAAAGTAGGTTTGGTGAAAGTTCGTCTCTATCGACCTTTCTCAGAGCAACATCTTCTACAAGCTTTACCGCCAACTGTACAGAAGATTGCAGTATTGGATCGGACTAAAGAACCTGGTTCTGCAGGCGAACCTTTGTATCTTGATGTGGTTAAGGCTTGCCAATCCTTAGACGTTCGTCCTGTAATCGTGGGAGGTCGCTATGGCTTAGGTTCGAAGGATACAACACCCGCGCAGATTGTGGCGGTTTTTGACAATCTTAACCAAAGCAAGCCTAGGGATCGGTTCACCATTGGTATCATTGATGATGTCAGTCAGAGCTCACTTCCTGAAGGAGATCACATCGACATCACTCCCGAAGGTACCATTGGTTGTAAGTTTTGGGGTCTAGGCTCTGATGGGACAGTGGGGGCGAATCAGGAAGCGATTCGAATTATCGGCGAACACACAGATCTCTATGCCCAAGCATATTTTTTCTATGACAGCAAAAAGTCCGGCGGAACCACAGTATCCCATCTGCGTTTTGGCAAGGAACCGATCAGAGCCCCTTACCTGGTGGATAATCCTGATTATATTGCTTGTCACAACAAATCCTTCGTCAACAACTATGACTTGCTTAAGGGTATTAAGCAAGGAGGCATTTTTGTTTTGAACTGTCCATGGGAAGGGGACGAGTTGGCAGAAAATCTTCCCGTAGAGACCAAGCGAACTTTAGCGCAGAAGAACGTGAAGTTTTACACCATCGACGCCATCTCGATTGCCAGTAAGCTAGGGCTTGGCAATCGGATCAATATGGTAATGCAAGCTGCCTTTTTTACCCTAGCTAAAGTGATCCCTGTTGATGAAGCGTTGGGCTATCTGAAGGAATCGGTGGACAGTCTGTACGGAAAGAAAGGCAAGGACATTGTGGCCATGAATGTGGCAGCCATTGACCAGGGGGCAACCGCTTTGAAGAAAATAGAGGTACCGCCTGAGTGGGCTGATCTAAAGGATGATGTGGCTGATGATGCGGATCTAGAGGGGGCACCACCTTTTGTAGAGGATATCCAAGTTCCCATGCAACGTATGGAGGGCGACGACTTACCAGTAAGCTCCTTTGTGAACTTTGAAGACGGGGCTTATCCTAATGGTACTACTGCTTATGAAAAACGCGGCATCGCGGTAATGATTCCACAATGGCAAATTGATAACTGTATTCAGTGTAATCAGTGTTCCTTTGTTTGTCCCCACGCGGTTATTAGACCCTTCCTGCTTGATCAACAGGAAATCGCGCAGGCTCCTGAACTGTTTCGAACTAAGAAGGCAATTGGTAAGGGGCTCGAAGGGCTGGGTTATCGCATTCAGGTGAGTCCTTTGGATTGCACAGGTTGCGGAAATTGTGCAGATGTATGTCCGGCCCCTGAAAAGGCGTTAATTATGAAACCGGCCGATCAAGAGATTTCTACGCAAAGGGAAAACTGGATCTATGCTCAAGAAGTGACAAGTAAGGAACATCTCGTGGACTGGCGGACACTAAAGAATAGCCAGTTTAGGCAACCCCTCTTTGAGTTTCATGGTGCCTGCCCCGGTTGTGGAGAAACCCCTTATATACGCCTTTTAACACAGTTATTTGGCGAACGCATGATCATTGCCAATGCAACTGGCTGTTCGTCCATTTACTCCGCCAGTGCGCCGTCATTTCCCTATACAGTAAACCGAGCTGGGCAGGGACCTGCCTGGGCGAACTCCCTATTTGAGGATAATGCAGAGTTCGGCTTTGGCATGCGTTTAGGAGTGAAGCAGATCCAGGGGAGACTGCGTAATCTAGTTAGTGAACTTCTTAGTCATAAGACTCTGTCTGGTAAGGCTAAGCGTGCCTGTGAAGAATGGTTAAAAGCATACAATGATTCCTTAGCCTCAGCTCAGGCTGCCCGGGAACTGGTTAGCATCTTGGAACAGGAAACGGGGGAGAATCCTCTGATCAATGAGATTCTGCACAATAAGGAGCATTTGACGAAAAAATCCCAGTGGATTATTGGCGGAGATGGCTGGGCTTACGACATTGGTTATGGCGGAGTTGACCATGTATTGTCCTTGGGTGAGGATGTTAACATGCTAGTCTTGGATACAGAGGTGTATTCTAATACAGGTGGGCAATCATCAAAGGCAACACCTACCGCGGCAGTGGCGAAGTTCGCAGCATCTGGCAAGAGGATTCGTAAAAAGGACTTAGGACGCATGGCCATGACGTATGGTTATGTTTATGTGGCTCAGATTGCCATGGGAGCTAACATGAACCATACCATCCGCACGATTTTGGAAGCGGAAAGTTATCCTGGTCCGTCTCTGATTATTGCTTATTCGCCCTGTATCAACCATGGAATTCGGACTGGAATGGGAACCAGTATTATGCAGGAAAAAAGGGCGGTGGAAGCTGGTTATTGGCACCTGTATCGTTACAATCCCTTGCTCAAGGCTGAGGGGAAGAATCCATTTATTCTTGACTCTAAGGAACCAAGCGCTTCGTTTAAGGACTTCCTCATGAGTGAGGTGCGTTATTCAGCACTGGAAAGGGCGTTCCCCGATGTGGCTGAGGAGCTCTTCAACAAAGCGGAAATGGATGCCACAGAACGTCTGCAAGAATACCAGCGCTTAGCGAGTTTTACTCCATAAGTAAGAAGGACCCCGACATTGTCGGGGTCCCACTCTGGAAAGGGTACACTGAGGCTTACTTCTGGTTATGATTTACCCAATCCCGAGCCAGCTTCACAAAATCAGTGCTGGGTATCGGTACCTTGGCCATTCCCTGCTCCCGGTCGATATTGGCCCAGGCTGCAGTGGAATGTTCTTCAATGGGTAGAACCCGGATTCTTCTGCCTCTTCTCATCTTGTCAGGCATGGCCTCCCCCCTTTGGATCTAGTTTTGGACGAAAGGGTGGGCTATATACAGTTTGCTTTTCCAAATAGAGGGATATGGGGGCTTACGTCTAATAATACCTGGGTGGAAAGGATGATTAATTTGGCGATTACCTTTAATGGAAAAGAGTTACTTCAATCGATCAATCAATTGGTATCCATCCCCAGTCCCTCGGGATTTACTGATCAGATTATCAATCATATTTCCAGACGCTTAGATGATCTGGGTGTTATCCATGTAAAAAACCGCAAGGGCGGTCTAATTGCCACTGTGCCAGGTAAGAACAATGAGCAGCAGAGGTTGCTAACTGCCCACGTTGATACCCTGGGTGCCATGGTGAAAGAAATTAAGGGTAATGGAAGGTTGCGCCTAACTTTAATTGGAGGATCCAAGTGGGCTCATCTTGAGGGTGAGTATTGCCAAATTTTCACGGCTGGTGGAGGTAATTTTACTGGCACTATTTTGATGCATCAGACCGCAGTCCACGTGTATAAAGATGCGGCTACAGCAGAACGTAATCAAGACAACATGGAAGTTCGTCTCGATGCAAAAGTGGCAAGTAAAGAAGATGTGGAAGAGCTAGGGATTGCGGTGGGTGACATCGTGACATTTGAACCCAGAATAGAGATCTTACCCAGTGGTTTTATTAAGTCTCGCCACCTTGATGATAAGGCGGGTGCTGCGGTTTTGCTCTATTTGTTACAGGAGATTCAAGAAAACCACCTGGAGCTACCCTACACCACCCATTTTTTGTTCTCTAACTATGAGGAGATTGGCTATGGTGGTAACTCCAATATCGCTCCAGAAGTGGTGGAATATTTGGCGGTGGACATGGGAGCAATTGGGGACGGTCAGAGCGGTGACGAGTTCTCGGTTTCCATCTGTGCCATGGATTCATCTGGACCATACAGCCTAAAGCTACGGCAACACTTGGTCAATATCGCCCAAGAGCAAAACCTTGATTATAAGGTGGATATTTTCCCCTTTTATGCGTCTGATGCCAGTGCTGCTCTACGGGCAGGTCATGATATTGTGCACGGATTGATCGGGCCAGGTATAGATGCATCCCATGCTTTTGAAAGGACCCATGTAGATGCAGTCTTGAATACGACGAAGCTTGTTTATTACTACCTATTATCAGACCTCTGTTAAAAAGGGAAGGTGCCCCGTGGGGCACCTTTGTTGATCTCTCACATTAACCGGATACTTCGCGTGTTGACATGGCTATACTCTGTCCAGCACGTAATGTAACCGGTTTCTTTCCGTGCCAAAAATATAAGTCTGCACCCTCCAGCAAAGTATATACGGTATTTTCGGGTGTGACTCTTACACTGAGCTTACTTCCTTGAAATTTGGCCTTAAAACTATAGCTTTCCCATTTGTCTGGGACATAGGGGTTAAACTGAAGTTCTCCCCCGAAAGTTCGCATTCCTGCAAATCCATTCACAATACCCATCCAGGAGCCGGCCATACAAGCAGTGTGGAGACCTTGCCAAGTATTACGGTTATAGTCATCTAGGTCCAAACGTACCGTCTGCATAAAGTAGTTGTAGGCAAACTCTGCGTATCCCAACTCTGCAGCAATAATACTGTAAATGGCAGGTGAGAGCGAAGAATCATGAGTTGTTCTGGGTTCGTAGTAATCAAAATTGGCCTTTTTTTCTTCTAGTGTGAACTGGTCACCCAGAAGGAACATTAGCAAAATCACGTCGGCCTGCTTTATCACTTGGTAACGCCAAATTACTAAAGGATGCCAGTTGCCAACTAAGGGAATCTCATCTTCTGGAATAGAGTCAATGTCAATCGGGTCTTTGTACAGGAACGAATCATCCTGCGGGTGGATGCCCAACTCCTCATCAAAGGGCAGATACATATTGTCTGCACAGTTTTGCCAAAGGACAAACTCTTCATCTTCTAGACCAATCTTATCCCTCAGTCTGCTGTACTCCTGTGGATAGTCTTTCAAAAGAATATCGCGGGCTTGGAGTGCTAACCTTAGGTTGAATTGGGCCATATAGTTGGTATAACAGTTGTTGTTCACTCCAGGCTTATATTCGTCTGGTCCACACACCTCGTTAATGCAGTATTTCCCGCCTTTTGCTTCTAAGAACACACCCCGATGGGCCCAACATCTAGCGGTCTCGAACAGTATTTCTGCTCCCATCTCCACCAAGAACTCCATATCGCCAGTGGCTTCCAAGTATTTATGGATGGCATATGCAACTGCTGCATTAATGTGGTATTGGACTGTGGAACCCAAGAAATTCCCTGAAGCTTCGTGACCATTAATGGTGCGCCAGGCGTAAAGTGCTCCCTTGTCGCGCATGCGTCTGGCATTTTCGCG
>JAAZLQ010000364.1 GCA_012799255.1 Bacillota bacterium | reverse complement strand
TTAGCTTACTTGAGCGTAAGGTGTATGACTTGAAACGAGAAAACAGCACACTGCGAAGCCAAGTAGTATCTGCTGAAAAAGAAGCTGATAGGGTAATGGATAAGGTCAACAAGGTTCTTGGCAAACTTCCTGATGAAGTAGCAGACCGGTTTGTGAAAGAGTGGAAAGCTCCGGAGCGTAGCCGGGGCTTCGATATGGAGAGATAAAAAAGACCAGGTTAAATGCCTGGTCTTTTTGTTTAGGCGGTCTGCAGTTCCGTCCAAACTTCTTTCTTGCTTTCTTTGGTAAATTCGCAGCAATCACACATTTTAGCGTTCGCTCACTGGTATCATAGCCTGTGGCAGCATAAAAACTCCGTTCCCCTTACGCTGGATGATATTCTTCTCTTCCAGAGCCTTGAGAAATTTCTGTACTCTGCCAACGCTCAATCCTGTTTCCTCTGAAATTGCTCTGATAGTTCCAATGGCGTATTTTCCTGCTCGGTGGTTTATCAGGTAGTCCAGAACCTTTAAGCGTTCATCAAGGCAAGAAATCATGCCCCAGAAGTGTTCGTTGACCAACATGGTCTCATTTTCCGTCCACTGCATCTCCATCATCTGGCTTTTCATGTTTCTGTTCCTCCTCTCGCTTAATTTTCTCATACTCGATAACAAGGCGTTGTTTCTTGTTATCATCGCCCTTCATCAGCAGATTGGGCTTGACCTTATAGACCCCGTTTCCCTGCTTGACAATCATATCGACTTCCTGCATTTTTTTGAAAATCGTTGCTACCGTGCCATAAGAAATACCAGTCTCTTCAACGGTTTTTCTGATGGTTCCGATATACAGATTGTTTGCAGGGTCGGTATTATCCAGAACATAGAAAACAACATCAAGCTGTTTGCTGTTGTTAATCAGACCAAGGGTATAAAGCAAATCTCCCAACCATACACGCCAGAAATGCTTACCACCATAGGTTTTCTTATAGACCTCGGTTTGTGTTCCTTCGTTGCCGTCCTCGTCTATGTATCTCTTTGTTCTGGATATATAGGCGATATTCCTATTCGGGTCATACTGTCTGTCCATCTTTTTTCACCTCCTTTATTTGATATATTTAAATTATATCATTATTTTTTTATTTGTAAATGTTTGATATAAAATAAATGAATGTTTTGATATAATATCTTATATCAAATAATATAAAATATTATATCAAGCAAAACCTCAAAAAACCCAGTAATATCAAGGGTTTGCGGGCATTTTTAGTTTGTTTTCCTCTCTTCTATAAATATCAAAAGGGCATTGAGCCCATTTTGATATTTGTGGGGAGAGCCCCACACCCCCTCCGAAGTCGGAAGTCTGTTCTTCTCCCTGCCGCTCTGGCTTGTCGTCCGTCAAGGGACGGGGTAGTATTTCCTTGCGGAAATCTCCACCCCTTAAACCCTTGACAGCCGCCATTCTGTCCCGTCCTGCGGCTACGCCGCCAACGGGAAGCTGATGAGTTCATCAGCCCCCCGTTGCCGTCTTGCCATTGTACGGACAGAACCGCCGCCGCTGGTAGCTGCTATTCGGCAGCTCTATGCAGGGCGTTCCCCCCTGCACCCCCCGCCGCTCCAAAAAGCTGATGTGGCTTCGCCGTAAGGAGCGGGAACGGAATCAAGCCCCCATACTTGGCGGTGGAGATTTGCCCGCAAGGGCAAATACAACCGCTTGGGGCTTGATGGAGTGACACGGATTACGCTACCCCTGCAAGGGGCAGGTTCACAACCTGCCCCTCTGCCTTAGCGGCGAGCGTGAAAGTTTTTGCGGGGTGCAGGGGGCTTTTTTCAAAAAGCCGCCCTGCTGGGGAGCCGTCCGCAGACGGCGGGGCAAAGCCCCATTCCCTTAGCCCCCTGCAAGGGCAAGTTTCCATTTCGCAGAAATGGTATAACTTGCTACACCATTTTT
>JAAZLQ010000130.1 GCA_012799255.1 Bacillota bacterium | reverse complement strand
TGAGGAACTCCATAGTCTTCGAACTTATATAGATGCGGGGTCAAAAGGTAACGAGGCCCAGCAGCTGCAAGATCATCTAGAATACTTTTAAGGGCGTGTCCGCGGTTGGCACTCTGAAGACCTCCTACATTCTCAGCCACGAACCATGCCGGCCTATGATGTTCAAGCACTTGCACACCGTATGTGTACAAGGAACCAAACTTTCCGTTCAAACCCTTCTGCTTCCCGACAACGCTATAGTCGTTGCAGGGAAAACCGAAAGCAAATCCCTCAATCTTCGGCAGTTCTCTTATGTTGAGCTCTTCAACCGGCAGGTTAATAACATTGTTGCTGTCGCCCCCAAGAATGTTCTTTGCATACGTTGCACAAGCCCATTCATCGATATCGTTTGCCCAAGCATGCCTAATTGAGAAAGCCCCATTATCAGGTGTTACAACGTGAGCTTGTCTTGCCCCCATAGCTAGACCACCGGCGCCACAAAAAAGCTCGCCCATATTAAATACCATCAAATCAGCCCCTCAATCACCATTTATGTCTCAATTCTACAGAACGTTTGTTCCTTTTTCAAGTACAAGATCGTTTAAATTCAAGGCAATCGGCTTTTCGTATTCCAAACATTCTTAGTTGCACTTCCGAAAAAATGGAACGAGGCTCTAACTCCCCTGTCCCCTTTCACTGCCTGTGTCCTGTAAGAATGGGTTCAACGCTGCGTTGCTTTGGCAAAGAGCAATCAGTCCATCCAAGACACATAACAGAGGCCTACAAGATCAACTGTATACGCAATCTCGACGATAGAATCCGGAATCCTGTTCTCTTTGAAAGACTCACTGCTGATTAGCGGAAACTCTTCATCTACCTCGTACTCACGCATTTCCAGCAGACGATAATTCTGCCTTCGTGCCGAAGTCCCCTTTTCAATCTTATAGAGCGTCAACGAGTGTTCCAGAGCATCTTCATCCATACCCAGTGCTGTGAGCCGCTCCACTGCTGCATCGATGCTGTCGCCCGCCAATGTCTCTTCGAATCGGCAGAAAACCAAAGACAACGGCCTGTCAGTCTGCTCGAGCTGGAACTGACTGGAAATCGTAACAGTTGTGCCATATCTCTTCAGCGTGGACTTCACCTCATACGCGCGTCCTTCCGTTTCGATGTCATGAACGGCATACTCTACACCGCCCCACCGGCACGGTCCGTCGCCCTTTTGCAGAATTTTTTCCAATACCAGCAGCTCACCCAGTATGCTGTAAACCTTTTTGTTTGCTACAGCGTTCCCCAACAGATCTGTCCAGCGTTCCCACCACTGCAATGGCTTTTCAAGCAGGCGCTGGCGCCGCTCTCCGTCTTCCCCCGGATCAATGAAATCGGCACACAAAAGCGCAAACTCATTGCGATACCCTTCCGCATTAGATGTCAAGAGCAGACAGCTGAGTTCTTCTCCCCCAATCTGTATAAACCTTTGATGAAGACGAGCACTGTGAAATCTCTCAACCAAGGGTTCCTCAGCGCAATATGGAACAGCCACACCGTAAGTGTCTGAAAACCGCACAACCCAGCCCTTATACCTGCCGTCTATCTTGTCCAAAGCAATAGCACTTCCTTTGGACGTCTCCGCAAACCCACGGCGAATCTCATCAACCAGTTCGTTCATCTAGTGCAACCCCTTTATCTGCCTGCAATATCATTTTTCTAACCTCCGACGCAACAGCCTTGGCTAAGAGAGGAGGCACGGCATTTCCTATTTGTCGGAAAGCTTCACTCATGGTGCCCTGGAATAAGAACTCATCAGGAAATGATTGAAGTCTTGCCGCCTCACGGACACTTATCCCGCGAGGTTCCCAAGGATGGATGTGGCTGTATGTATCCACGCCAAGGTGTGCTGTTACTGTGTGGGAAGGCCGGCTTCTGGTAAGCTTCTTCCACTTGGAAAGGAACTTCGTTCTGTCATAGGGCGGGACGATTCTTCTCCTAAGCCGATCGTATTCGGCTTTGTGTTCAACGGGATCTAGTGCTTGGGCTCTGACTGCTTCCGCTAGAATCTGATCTGCGATCAATGAAGCGTCTGTAAAGTCGTCGCCTTCCGTCATCCGTTCAAAAATGGGAAAGTCACGCAAGGTACGGCGAAATGAGTTACCCGTTACAGCTGTCAAGCCCTTGCCATACCAGGATCGCATCAGCCGCTGGAAGTCGTTTTGTGCCTGAGTCTTGTACGGCAGGCGAACTGAAGGCTTGTACAAACGGTAAATGCTCGATGAAGTCGGAAACAGAGAGGGGAGATCACTGAATGCCTCCTCCACGGTTATCCAATGTTCCAATTTGTCATCCGATCTTGGAGGATGTACAAAATAATCCAGGCCCTCGAACCGTTTCATACGTCTGTCCAGCTGGGTAAGCTCGTCAACGGGAGACGCATGAGTGGGATTGGGAAAGGATACATTCAATGGACGTGTCCCCCGTACTGCAACTACAAAGACCCTTTCCCGGGCTTGAGGCACGCCGTAATCAGCGGCATTGAGGATGGTCCACCGAGTTTGATAGCCAATTGATGCAAGCATACTAGAGACGTGTTCTGGAACATTCAAACCGCCGTAGTCGACCGATTCAGGTACATTTTCCATCACCACCGCATCAGGCATCAAATCGCTGACTACTCGAACGAAGTCTTCGAACAAATATCCCCGCTCATCCCGGGTATGCTCCCGCTGCTCACCTAGAGAACGCAGCTTTGCCCTTCCAATGAGGGAATAGGCCTGGCACGGAGGACCTCCAATAACCACTAATGGAGATTGTGCGTTGAAGTTGGTCAGCTCGTCGTTGGATATGTCGCGAATGTCACAGCACAAATAGGACGCATCGCTGCCAAAACGCCATGATAAATTATATGAAGCGGTTGATATGGCAGACTGGTCAATATCCAGCCCGCTGACGATATCAAATCCTGCCGCCTGAAATCCCAGAGATAGCCCTCCGCAGCCCGAAAACAGGTCTATCACTCTCGGCGACTTTTCCGATGGCTTTTTCATCACTGTATCCAAAATAACTGAACAACTCCTTTACGTAACCCGTTTCCTGACCTATACACAGCGACGGTTCCACGACTTTCAGTCTGGCCGTGTTAAGCACCATTACTTTACGAAACAGTCCCTTTGCATCCACTTTGTGCGACTCCATAAGGTAATGGTATTCTCTCATAAGAGTCCTAGTCAGATCAACCCTGTAGCCATGACTTCCAGGACGTTCCACGAGCTGAACAATGTGATCCGTGCTGTTGTTCTTTAAAACCTCATATGTGTCGGCGCCAGTGCCTTGCCAGGAAAGATGGATATACCACCATACCACCTTAAGCCATATGCGTCTAGGTTCTTTGTAGAATCGTCCAGGTTTCAAACCGTTGCGTCGGACAACGATGTCCGGCACCACCTTTATGGACAAGTACCTCCATATTCCATCGTCTGATGCCAGCCGCGGCGAAAATCCATGTCCCTTACCAAGGGCCTCGTATAATATTAACCCAAAGCTAAGATCAAACTCATAACCTAACCCTGTGCTCTCCAACCCAGCCGCACTTTCACGTCCCGGATCCATAATTGATGACAAGAGTTCCGCTCTAAGACTTTGATAGTCGTGCTCACAGTCCACAATCGGATGATCGGTCCATTGAGTGAAAATGTCCTCAGCATCTTTTCGAGAGAGCGTCCTCCACTTGATCATTCCGTTCACATCCCTCTGTCCAGATAGTCCCTGATAGACCACGCCAGCCGTTCCGGTGTACTTGTATTCCACTCCAGTGTTTTTACAAAATAGTGTAAAGCTTCCCCGATGCTTCCTTCATCAGACTTTCCGTCCAGTATATCTGCCCAAAACTCGCTGGTTTGCGCATTCTGCACAATTATGTGCAATGCACCTGCAACTACCTCTTTCAAGAGATATGACTGTTTCATGTTCTCTCTCATCAGTTCTTTGTAGGCTGGATGGGCCCTATTTAGACAAACGACTACTGATTCCGCATCAAAGGATTCAACCAAGGGATCGTTCCAGTTGCACTCCACCCTCCAAAGGGGTTGTGACGGTTCATCCACCTCAACAATTGGAAAAACGGAACCCTGGCCGTCAATAATGACTTTGCAGCTGTCAAGTTCACCCAGAAGTGTTCCGGGATGCTTGGCAAACTGATTTTCTTTCCCGTAGTAACTGCATTCATCCAAGAAAATGACAGTGTTAAGTGTTATTTGACCCCTAAATGTCCCCGGGGCGAAAGTATGTTCAAAAGTGCGCACTGCAGGTGTTTGGCTTCTTCTTATGGACTCATTGAACCGAACACAGCCGCGGGTTTTTGAAGACCGGCTTAACCACATGGCAGCAAGCCCTATTGTCGCACTGGAAGGCGCAACCCCGCCTGAACCAAATAATGTGT
>JAAZLQ010000062.1 GCA_012799255.1 Bacillota bacterium | reverse complement strand
CCTCAATCAAACCTAATATCCAGCTCTCGCATAAATTCTAACAATCCAATGTAGTCAATGTTAAACTCATGACATATATTGGGTATCTTTATTCTTCTCCTGATTGCTGGCTCGAATTTCTCATTAGTCACCAGCACGTCACCATACGCCATTCCATACGCACATAGCCATGAATCCGCAATACTGGCAAATTCATTTTTTGCAGTTTCTTTATACTGGGTATTTTCTTTAATAGAAGTAATTATATCCGAATAACAGCTAATTACGGATGAATCCCCTGCTTCTTTTGTTACAAAATGATCTTCGTTTTCTTTGAGCCATATTGATAGCTGGTCTTCATTTCTATAAATTTCATCTTTTACTTGGTCTAAGAATATAATTTTTTGTCCGCCATTTTCTATCAATTGTCTCCAAAATGCAGGCGCCATTTCAAAGGGATAGATTTGCCTGTGACAATAAATTAGTATATTGGAATCAAGTGCAAATCTTCTATCCATACGGCTGAACTCTTTCCCTTATTTCATCGAAGGTCTTTCCTTTGATTCCTCCCAATAATCTAAATGCATAGGTATAATTTGTATCACCTGCTTCAGTGCTTATTATTACGGCCTTTGTAAAGGTTGGACTAATTCTTGTATTAAAAGTATTATAAAAATTCCCGCCGCCTGCGCCCTCATTAGTATTTGTATCAAAATATCTCATTGCCTTGTCAATGACAGCATCCAATGTATCTTGTCTGATAAGTTTTAGCTCTTTTAATCTTATGGCCAGCGCAGTTTCACTGACTTTCAGTAACCTGGCTACATTATTTATCTGTATTAGCGGATCATTTTGTTTATCCCAAAAACCCTTTATTGGCGCCTGGGGCATTAATAATTCTCCCGTCAGGCGATTTATATATCTTTCATTCTCTTTGGTGCTATAAAGTTCATCTTCTAAAAACAAATTCTCCTGTCCTAATAGCACATGGATAAATTCATGTACTAAGGAAAAGATTTTACCGCCCAGGGAGTCATTGTTATTAATGAAAATTATCGGAGCAATATCATCATAGAGCATAAAGGCCCTAAATTCGTTAATTTCAAGTTTTCTGCGGGTGTTATTGCCAACTACACCGTTTTGCATAACCAGTATGCCTTTGTCTTCCATTTTGTTTTTTAGGAAATTATAAGCCATACCATAGTCTTTAACAGTTGTGTACCAGTCTTCTTTTAGGCCTAGCAATTCTTTTGCCAGGGATGCATCATGGCTGATTGTGCCGTTCTTTTTTTGATTGAATTTTTCAATTATCGTCAGTTTATCCCAGCCCAAATTTTTTCTATAATCCCTCATCCAATTCCGTTTCATATCCATAGCAGTTATTGTGTCTTGGAGATTTTTGCTCATGTTCGGTAGTTGGTTGTTTATAGAACGGAACTCCGCTTCCATTATATTAATTTCGGGAGGTTCTTTGAGGAATAAATAGCCCAAGGGAATCTTCAAAAAGTCAGCAAATTCTTGTAGTTGCTTGAAGGTTGGGTTGTTGTCCCCCTTAATCCAATCATCCATTTTGGGAAATCTGTTTATGATTTCTTCATATTCTTTTTGGGATTCTTCTAAAGCCCAATGATATATTTCTTTTTTGATTTCTATTCTCTCTACCTTAGACATCTACTCACCTCCTCGATCTTTTATGGAGTTCTGCATTCATATAATCGTCTCATCTTGCAATAATTTTATGTTATCACGTTTTCGAAGGTTTTTCATGCGGTTGTTGTTGGAACAAGCGCTACGACAAGGCCTCAGTATCCGCTGCATTTGTACTCATTTTTAAAATTTTAGACGCAGGATTTACGCTGTTTATTATGATTTTTTCTTTTTTAATTAATTGTTCTGCGTTATCTTAAGTGATCAGCGTTTATCTGCGTTATGGTGCTTGGTCTTTTTTTTCTTTTTTTTAGACGCGGATTTACGCGGATTAATATGATTTTTTCTCATATTTTCAATTTACTATCTGCGTTATCTTAAGTAATCAGCGTTCATCAGCGTCTTATACGTTATTCTATGGTGGTGGCGGCTATTTCTTTATGGGCTACTAGATTCTGCTCTGCCCGGAACTGGGGCAGGAATTT
>JAAZLQ010000273.1 GCA_012799255.1 Bacillota bacterium | reverse complement strand
GATCCGCCTTTACCCTAGGCCCTGGCACCTCGGGAATCCGAGACGGTGCAACCACCACACACTTAACGTAATGCCTAACGTTTTTAGAAAGCGTGCAAGCTCATACCCCACAACTCCCGCCTCATAGCATACGTATCGTTCCTCAGGTTTACCGAGACACTTAAGCAACTTTCGGACATCTTCCTAGGTATTCTCCATCAATCCGACCATAACTGTCGCTCAGGACGGGACGAACACTATTTATCTGACTCTGATCCTCGTTAGATGGATAAAGAAAAAGTATAAAACAACGGGACGAAGCTGGCGAAGAGCCTGGAGGATGCTAGCTGGATTACCACAGGCAACTCCTTCATTACTCTGCCATTGGCAAAGGAGCACAAAGCCAAAGATTGGATAACAGAAGCCATATGACGTGAGAGTGTCACGTACGGTTTTGGTGTGCTGCGAAAGCTGCATCGAAGGTGGAGGTAGGCCCTCCGGCAGGGACTGGTCAGGCAGATCTGCCAAACAACCTTCTGCTGCTGTAGTCAAAAGCTATGGTAGTGAGCGACGAAGGAAAAGTCCATATTAAAATGGGCATGTGGGTTCTATGAAGATGAACGCAAGTGAACCGCTGACGAGGTGTCGATAGCGTAAAGTGATGTCAAAACCTATCTTCCACCACCCGATAGGGATAAAAGCAGAGGTAAATCCTGAATCCGTCCGCTTGACATCCGGCATGAAGGCGGCATGAGCATAGAACAGGCTTTGGTGTGGAACGCAGGAACCTGGGCACTGATGGTAATCGAAAAGGCACAAGCCACAGAAAGGCAAGGCCGAAAGTAGAGATGCAGTGTACAGGGGCGGAGATGCTCGTAGTAGTGATGAAATTTCTGTAATGGAAATGGAGCGAAGGGGCATCGTCATTCAGCTGATACATAGGTCAACTGTGAAAACAGGAGGAGCATATGGAAAACAGCAAACCATACAAGATTCCAAAACAAGCTGTAATGGCCGCTTACAAAAAGGTGAAAGCGAACAAAGGTAGTGCAGGCGTTGACGGGAAATATTTTGAGAAGTACGAAGAAAACCTCAAAAACAACCTATACAAACTGTGGAACCGAATGAGTTCTGGAAGTTACTTTCCCAAGCCAGTCAAGGCAGTAGAAATTCCAAAGAAAGATGGGGGAACTAGAAGACTGGGGATTCCCACTATCGACGACAGAATCGCACAGATGACAGCAAAGCTGGTAATTGAGCCTATGCTGGAGCCGCTCTTCCATGAAGATTCTTATGGCTACCGACCCAACAAGTCTGCAACAGATGCCGTAGGATTAGCAAGGCAGAGATGCTGGAAATACGATTATGTCATAGATTTGGATATCAAAGGGTTGTTTGACAACATCGACCATGAACTGCTGATGAGGGCAGTGCGGAAACACGTGAAAGAACGCTGGATTCTTCTGTATATTGAGAGATGGCTTAAAGCGCCATTTCAGACGGAAGCAGGAGAGAAAATTCCCAGAATAGCTGGAACCCCACAGGGCGGAGTCATCAGCCCAATACTAGCCAATCTGTTTATGCACTATGCTTTTGACCTATGGATGACAAGAAACCACAGAAACAACCCGTTTGAAAGATATGCGGATGATACAGTGGTGCATTGCCGTACAGAACATGAAGCGGAAAAACTGCTAGCGCATATTGATGAGAGATTACATGATTGCAAACTGGAACTACACCCGACTAAAACAAAGATAGTTTACTGCCAAGACAAGGACAGGAGAAAAGAACACTCTGTTACAGAGTTTGATTTTCTCGGATATACCTTTCGTAAAGTACGAATAAAAGACCGTCTGGGCAGACTGCAAATGAATTTCATTGCATCAGTAAGCAAGAAGGCAGAGCAGGCGTTAAAGGACAAGGTGAAAGCCTTGGAAATACACAAAAGAACAGGCAGCAAGATTGAAATGATAGCCGAGATGCTAAACCCCATCCTGCGAGGGTGGATGAACTATTTCGGCAAATTCAATCGCAGTGCAATGAAACGTGCGCTGGACTGTGTGCAAAGGCGCCTGATTAAGTGGGCGATGTGCAAGTACAAGAGGTTTCATGGGCACCGGCGCAGAGCCGAAGAGTGGCTAAAACAAGTAAGAGAAAGAGAACCCAACATGTTTGCGCATTGGGCTCTCCGTGGAAGCTTTTAGTATGAGTGAATGATAAGAGCCGTATGAATCGAGAGGTTCACGTACGGTTCTGTGAGAGCATTGGGGTGAAAGTCCCTTTTGCTACTCGACTGGGAGGTCGGCTACTCAAATAATGGGTAGCCTCCTACCCGATTCAAAAATCAATTTCGTATCTCTTCATTTTCCGGTATAGCGAGGACAGATTGATATTCAGATATTTGGCCGCCAATATTTTATCTCCTTTAGTCTCTCTTAACACCTGCTGGATAACTTTTCTTTCAAATTCACTGACCAAGGTCTTCAGATCCTTGATTTCCACAGGATCTTCTTCTATTTCCTCGTTCCAATGCCGCTGGGTTTGAATCGAAAAAAATGATAAATGACGCGGCATCAACACCGATACATCTTCCAGATCGGCAAGTATCATACCTCTTTCAATGACATTTTCTAATTCTC
>JAAZLQ010000209.1 GCA_012799255.1 Bacillota bacterium | reverse complement strand
TCATTTTGGTATAGAGAGGATTGGGTGTCGTGTGTGCAAAGTAATGGCGTTGCAACAGGTTTTTTGCAAGCGGAGCGCATGATGAAAGTGTCAAAAAAAGGCAACAAGCCTGTTGATATAGATGGGCGGCTTTGTGAATTTAGCGCAAAGAAACAGGCGGCGGGCTTTTTGTGGACGAGCGAAACGCCCTCACATATAGATAGGGAAGGCACATATGGACACAAAGAGTATTACAAAGGCTTTCAGACTTCACGATTTGCCCCTGAGATTTGTCCTATTGGCGAGCTGTTTCTTAGTCCCGCACAGTTGGATTTTTGTTTTGATAGCAGACAAAAATCGTTTAATTTAACAAGTAAAAATAATTGGTTTATACAACCCCAAGACGGAAACCCAAACACACAAATATTTACTTTTAGTTTGCGACAAGGGGGGACGGGTTCTTTTACAATTACCGTAAAAGTAAAAATGTTAGATGTAGATTTTGAGCTTACAAATGGAGCTTACACAAAGACGGGCGGAGTTGAAAATCCGTATATTCCAACTCCGAACGTACAAGATTTTTCACAGTACGAAAGTGCGCCCATGCCGATGTTTGCACCGTTGCAAATGCAGGAAGTTGAACAGGGATTGTCTTTTGGCGAAAACACACAAACACCAAGCAACCTCCCCCCTGTGCCAATTGAATACGAATATAAAAGATGTGCGAACTTGATAGAAATACAACCAGATATAGCGTATTTTTACACAGGTTTAATAAAACAAAATAGTAAATATGCGGGGGTGGTTTACTTTGACGAAAATCAGCAATTTATATCCTATCAATTTGGCGGCGGTGATTATGTAGAATGTATTTTGTCTATTCCTGAAAATGCTAAATATATCGGCGTGTGCGCTTACAATGAAGCTCCTATCTTACAAAAAGAGCCTGCGCCGTGTGACGCCTATTGGCTATGTAGAGATTTAGTCACAGGCTCAAATGTACTATTTTTAACAACCTACGGAATGAATTGTCTCGAGTGGATTTTAAAAACAGGAAATTGGAATAACAGTCATTTTTGGGTGGCGGACGGTATTTGGAGATATAGCCCCGCAAGCTACGATTTTGATTTGGAAGAACAGGAGGGCGAGTTGGTTATCGGTGGAGACGAAAATTATCCTTAATGTATATATATATACTGTTACATTTAATTAGATTGAATATAAATAAAAAAACATTATAAAGTCATGACAATAGAGAAAATACAAAACGGAATGACAGGCGAGGCTGCCGCACAATTGATATATGACAATGACAAAGAACTCGAAAATTTAATTTTAGCACTTCAAACAAAAGATGCTGAACATGATAACGCAATATCGGCTCTGGAGACAAAGGATTTAGAGCATGACACCGCAATAAATAATGTAGAGTTAAAAGACCAACAGCAAGATGAGGCAATACAGGCGTTGCAGGATAGCGGCGGGGGCGATGCCAATAGACTAGTTTATGTTAGTCCGACCGCTCAACAACTTGGGGGCGATGGTTCTATTGAAGACCCCTA
>JAAZLQ010000188.1 GCA_012799255.1 Bacillota bacterium | reverse complement strand
TGTAGAACCGAAATCTCTTGAAATCTTTAATTAAGACAGGCGAGGCGTTCAGATTTAGGTTTATATCGTTATTGTATCCAAACCACTGCTGGTTAAAGACAACCATGTCACTCTGAAGTCCCAGAGCACGTTCAGCCCGCGAAAGACCCCAAGGGTTGCCTCCGACATCGGAGGGGCAATGAAGAATATGCATATCTACCGTGTGTCAAACCAGATTATTCTCCATAATGAAATATAAGGGTTAGCATATCCCCTGCAGGATCAAATGACAACTTTGATCATTTCAGGCGCTACCTATGTTGATTTACTACCAGTAGTCTGGAAGCCGCGCAGTTCAAATAAATACAGAGAACCTGCGGATATCAGAGCATCGAGCGAATGCCTTCAGCAAATGTGATTCGTGGTGGTGCCAGCAGCCGCGCCATCTTGTGCGTATCGCCAATGAGATTATGGGGCTGAATATCCTCCTTAATCTCGAAAATCGGCTGTTTCCCCATGCTCTCTCCAATGATCTCTCCGATCTGCCGGAGCGTCAGCACTTCCGGCCCGCCCACATTTATCTTCTGACTATCTATCAGATTAAGAGAACGGACCACTGCTTCTGCAGCATCGGATACATGTGTGGGATTGATACGGATACCGCTGGTTCCCTGGAGCAAGATGGGATTCCCTTCCCGTACGTTCCTGACGAGGCGAGGAACAAGCATCGTCGCGTTCTGGCGAGGACCGTAGACAAAAAAGAACCTGAGAATAATAACATTCATGTAAGGGACGTAATTCTCTGCGATGACCTCGGAGCATAGTTTTGTGCTCTGATAAAAACCAAGATCCCTCTGCGCAACGATTGGCTGATTTTCCCGAAATCCCTCATCCCCATATCCGTATATGCCACCCGATGACGCATAGATGAACGTCTTTGCTCCTGCTTGCCTTGCATATTCAAGAAGTCGCAGAGTGGATAGGGTATTAACACCAAATATGTTCTCTGCCTTCTCCGGGAACTCCCGGAAATGTTCAGACTGGGCCAGATGTACGACCGCATCAACATTCTTGGGAAACGGCGAAAAATCACATATTTCAGCGAGATCACAGCGGATCATCCGCGCGTTTTGCGAAAGATACTCGTATGGATGCCTGCTTACCGCATATATGGACCCGCGTCCCTGCAACGTCTTGACAACCTCATGCCCGATGAGTCCAGACGCACCTGTTATGAGAATTTTTTCCATAATACCTACTTTTTGATTTGATGCTGACCACATATAAGGTGATGGTATGTCGAGGAGCAACATTGAGCCCCTTTGACGATTAAGCAGATTTTAGGTACTTTTCAGGCAATCTGTTCTCCTGAAGTGGGTGTACAACGCGAGGCGTAGCCTTAACATATGCCGATTTAAGCGGATGGAAGAGATTCATAAGATCGATATCCTCTCCATCAAGAATGACCCTATATATCGACCCGAAAAGATACTTCGCTGTATTGTATGAGTGATACTTCTCTACATATTTCCGACCGGCCTCCCCAAGATCCTTGCGCAGCTGCGGATGGGTGACTAAAGTCCGTAAATGATCTTTTATTGTCTCAGGAGATGTCGAGAGGATGGGGCATTCATTCAGAAAGGAGTACCTGCGGAAAATCCTAGTATACGCTTCATTATCGAGGTTGGAGAGAACCGGAAGACCGGATGCCATTCCTT
>JAAZLQ010000241.1 GCA_012799255.1 Bacillota bacterium | reverse complement strand
ATATTTTGCAGCACCGTCATATGGGGATAGAGGGAATAATTCTGGAAAACAAGGCCAATACCCCGACTCTCAGGTGGAAGGTTAGTTACATCCTGGTCATCAAAAAACACTTTTCCACTAGAAACAGGTGTGATACCTGAGAGCATATTTAGGGTTGTTGTCTTGCCACACCCTGAAGGCCCGAGTAAGGCAGTGAGTTTGCCACTAGCCAGTGTAATGGAGAGATTGTCCACCGCGACTGTATCGCCGAAACGTTTTGTCAAGTTTTTAAGCGTTATCTGCACAACATCACCTCAAGATCTCCTTAATCGCTACACCATCAATATTCGTCATTGAAAATCCGAGCATATTGGCCATGGTGGGTGCAAGATCCACCAAGGAGCGATGGTCGTGTACAACAGTTTGTCTAATCGATGGACCACAGGCGAAAAATGTTGTTAACTCCTGGCGCCTTGGGCTACCACCGTGGGTAGCAGCCACCATTTTATAACCAGGGGTCAAACTACCCCAGATCGAATCACCCCAAGTCCGTTCATCGAAGGAAATGGGTAATCCACTTTCAATCACAAAATCAAAGGGGCCCGCAAGTCCATATTCTTGTTCCGCTTCTTCGGCATCTAAAACTAGATCCAACTGGATCTTTGGGTCGTTACCCAAACTTTCTAGAAACTCACGAGTCCTCTTAACTAGCTCTGGATCCTCTGGGTCGCGAAGTTCAATAAAAGCTGTAAGTCTCGCTGAGTGACAGAAGGCATCAAAGGACACTAGATTTCCTGCTCCATCCGTCTGCAAGAAACCATTCTCCTTCAGCAAGAGGTTCATAAACAGAACATCATGGATGTCAGTTTGTCCATGGTCTCCTAACACCACAATGTTCGTATCCTCAAAAGTTCCCTTGCGACGTAAACCTTCCATGATAGCCCCGAGCTCTTCATCATGTTTACGCAACTGTTGCAAGGTCTTCTCATGATAGACACCGTACATGTGTCTAACCCCATCTAGATCGCACACTTTAACCAGCATCACATCTGGTTGTTCATAATCTTCTAGAATATCTAATGCCAAAGCCATAGTGAACAGATCCAAGCTACGGTCAGGACCTTTAAGATAACGTCCGTGTTTATAAAAATAGCGGTTCAAGAGGTTAGGGGTGGCGGTTCGCCTCAGCCACTTTTCTGGCTCATAACCTTGATAATCATAAGGAACGATCATGGGCATATTGAAATCATAGTCCGCTGCCCCCGAAACGGGCCAGGCTAGGGAACAAGTGGTCAACCCTCGCTCCCTAGCTTCATCTAAAAGAGTCTTTCCGTTAATTTGATGCTTAAGGCTATACCAAGGTGCACCACTTTTTCCCCCTCGGTCCAACATCTCATTATGAACAATTCCATGGCGCCCTACATAGGTCCCTGTAAGAATGGAGGTATGGCAACTATAGGTTAATGCTGGGAAAACAGGTTCCACTTTTTCTACTAAAGCGCCTTGCTGGAGAATTTGGCCAAAATTGGGCAATGTTCTCATATACTCTATATCATGGGCACACAGTGCATCTATACAGAACACCAAAAGTTTGGGCATTTTCCAGTCCCCTTCTGCCACTTTGACTCTATTGATTCAAAGCGGCTTGACTTGCTCGAATAAACGTCTTATAAGCAGTATCTGTATCCATCACTCCAAGTGCAACACTTTGGAGCATTCTATCGATTTCGGTGCGCACATTTACTGCACCAGGAACACTTGCTAACATTCCCACGTATTGGACCTGGTCCAAAAGGGCCTTAACAGCAATATTCTCTTGAGAGAATTGCTGGAACTTTTCAGTCTGAACAGCGTCTGAATACGCTGGCACACTTCCAAAGGCGATTGCCCAGTCCACAACAACATCCTTAGAGGTGAAGTATTTTAGGAACTCATAAACTCCTCGAGCGTGTTCCTCATCTTTACTAAGGCACACAAAGTTATTACCCCACTGAGAGATATATTTAACTGGTCCCTCTTGGGGAATGGGTACACAACCAACCTCAAAGGCACCACCTACTGCAGCATCCACATACGTAGCACCTGCACTAGAACCGATATAGGAAGCGATGGCCTGACTGCCGAAGGGATTGGAGAAGAAAACATCCTCACCTACAAGGCGAAAATAGCCGTCCTTGACACCATCTGCGAACCAGTTGAGTTTTTCTTTAGCAATGCTCTCGTCGATTTGAAGAGTCATGCTTTGAGCATCAATATAGCCACTGCCTGCCTGCATAATAAGACCTTGATAGGTATCTGTAATGGAGTCCGTTCCAAAGCCAGGGATTCCTTCCTTCTCATAGATCAGCTTACTAATCTCTGCAACTTCAGTCCAAGTCTTAGGTGCTTGTAGATCATATTTATCAAAGAGAGTTTTGTTGTAAAAAAGTACTTCGCCAACTATGGTACATGGGAAAAGATAAATGCTATCCTCACCCCACTGGGTTATTTCTGCATAGGAACCCGCGGGCATATTCTCCTTGAAATTTGGGATACCATACTCAGGATGATTAATGTAAGGTGCAAAGTCCACAAGAAGTCCGTCTTTTATATAGTTTATAGCGTCGGAGGGAAACATGTTTACAAGATCTGGACCCATGCCAATACGTACCGCTTGCATGAGTTTAGCATCAAATTCGCTATAGGGCTGTTGTTGAGAGACAACCTCATACTTGTCTTGGGATGCATTAAAATCTGCAATAATTTGGGCTAGAGCCTGTCCGTGATGATCGGTATAGGTGTTCCAATAAACGATCTTAATCTTATCCCCCCGAGCTGCCTCTACATTTCCAGTGAAGGCACTAAGGGACATAAGCACTACGACTAAAACTACAGGTAACCACATTTTGTTTATGTGCCGCATTCTCATTTCCTCCATCCTTATTTTTTCACACGCTGCCGTTTAAACAATTCCAGTAAGTGTTGTAAGATACTCCGCCAAGTCGTCCAAGGTTTCCACTTCAAGATCGCAAGTTGGACGGGCAATATTGCGAAATGGGTTAAGCCAGACAGTACGGCCTCCTTTCTGTTTAATGGGCATTAGGTCATTGTAGGCGTGATCTCCGATAGAGATTACGGTTTCTGGTTGTTCAAAAATCACAGGGTCCACTTCTTCAAGTTTGGTGATCATGTCAAAGGGTTTGTTGGCACTACTACAGATCAAGGGGAAAAGATCGTCATAACCAAGCTGCCTTAAAAATTCTTGTGCAGTCT
>JAAZLQ010000297.1 GCA_012799255.1 Bacillota bacterium | reverse complement strand
TTACGAGCTGAGTGTTGAACAACTGCTGCAAAGTTATTGTATTAGTCGTCTTCCCACTCATCGTCTTCCTCCTCTTCGCCCCAGTCTTCCTGGGCAGCGTCCCATTCCTCAAGCTGATTGATGTAATACTTAGCAGGTTTCTTCGGAGCTACCTTGATACCACGTTCCTTGCAGAGGTTGTACAATTCTTTTGCAGACATTTCAGAATAGTCCACAACATCTTCGTCCTCCTCTTCACCCCAAAGTTCATCATCATAATCATCTTCATCATCATAATCATCTTCCGGCTCAGGCTTACGAGTGTTCTTTTTACCAGTAGACTTCGGAGCACGTTTCTTAGGTGCCTCATCTTCGTCTTCTTCGTCATCCTCAGTTGCATCGCAAGGGAATGCCTTATCAAGCATCTTGAGGATAGACTTCTCAGAGTAAGATTTCGCCTTCTCATTTCTAAACCTAACCTTGTCCATAGGAACAACAGAAAATGTCTTATTCTGCATTTTGCCGGAAACACTAATCACATAATCGCGATCGGTGATTGTGCCATAATTTTCATACATTGCCATCAATGCAGGAATCGGACTGCAGTTATTTACAGGAAACATGAACAGCTGAACTTCTTTGGTCTCGTAATTCCATACAGACCAGATATACTGAGAACGAGTACGAAGACTGTCATCATCACAATAAGGACAATTCTTTCCGAAAACTTCCTGACAAGGAACATTGATTCCGGCCTCAAAGCTATCATGGAATGTAACTTCCATTCCGTCGTCCATATCAGTCAGGAAACGAACTCTGATTTTCTGACCTTCTCTAAAGTAAATGAGCTTTCTTTTGTTCTGACCGGACCTTTTTACATCTTGCTTAATTTTATCGATTAAACCCATTATGTTTTCCCCCTTGTTTTGATTTATAGATTTCCATAGTTTTTCTAAACATCTTGTTAAATGATTCCTGGGTCATATCGCCAGGGTCCTTTACTCCTTTGAGATACTTGAATCTTGTTACTTCGAAATGTTGCTCAAGGAATTTAGTACCTTTACGACCACACTCATCATTATCCAATGCACTTATCACTTTCGTGACTCCTCTGTCTTTCAGTTTTTGAATTTGCTGAGGTGACATTTTCCAACCTAAAATAGCAACCACATTGTCTTCGCCAAACTGCACAAACTTCAATCGATCCATGTAACCCTCAACCACAAACACATAGTCTTTAGTTCCATAATCACCTACAAGAGTTGTTGCTCGACTGAATCCTTCATTGTATAGATATTTGCGTCGTTCTTCAATTGACTTAATCATTGTACGACATACCCAACCTTTGAACTTTCCATTGTCAAGCATCGGGAATATGATTCCATAACTCTTATTATATGTAACCTTAGCTTTGCATTTATGTAGGGTACTTGGCTTAAATCCTCTCTTGGTCATGTAGTCTCTAGCGGCCACCACTTCAGATTCATCAGAATCCCTCCAGTTGACTTTTTTTAATCCGTGGTAGTAATCATAGGCTTCATTATATAAATCCCTCTGGAGTGGCTTCTGTTTAATCAGAGACCTATCCAGTTTTATACCACTACACTTATCGGATTTCAGAATACGAAGATATTTTTGATAAGCTCGCAAGTCATTTAATCCGTTGTATTTAGACTCCATAAGCTTTACAAACTTATTTGCATCACCAGCCAATCCACACCCGAAGCAAAACCAAGAACCATCTTCAAAATTCACAATCATGCTTGGGTTTATATCATCATGAAATGGACAAACGATTTTCTGACTTAATGATGCAATATCAGGTATCAGATTATAATACCATAAAACCTTTGCTAATACTTCACCACTTTTGTTCTCCATCGCTACGCCCTCGTTTCACGCCAACAGTGAAATAAGGTTTCTGATGTTTTACAGTGTAGCAACCTCTTACTTGTTCTGTGGTTATCTTCCCAATCTCCTCAAGTCTGTCAAGTTCTTGAGTATCAACTGTTTGTGATACATTTAAGAACGACTTAAAGATTTTAGGGTCCACATCACATTCTTTAAGGTAAGCAATCAATGCGTCCATGTCAGTGATTTCGTACTTCTTAATTATTACTTGCTTAGCAAGCTGTTTTCCTAAAGCTTTTGCAAGCTTATCGGGATCGAACTCAACACTTGACTTTTGAATACGATTGACCACCAAGTTGCTTTCGACTAAATCATCATACGAAAACGTAAGTGACTTATCGATGCCTTCACACTCAAAATAGTCCTCCATATCACTGCTGAATTGTGCTTTCAATTCATTGAACTGTGATTGCACTTGCTTAAATCTCGATTGTTTTTCAAAGAACTTACGAACAGATTGTCTACACTCAGCCGAACTAAGTTTAGCTTTTCTGTTCCTCTTTTCCATTCTCATCCACCAATCCTTTCAAAAGCTTATAAACTCCACGAGGCCAACGTTTGCCGGTACGTACCCACACAATATCATCATAAGATACGATGTACTCAGCACCATAATCAGTCTCAAGTTTAAGCTTACGATTTTTGGTAGATTTACGAGTGACCTTGGCGGATTTTACCTTACCATTTGAAAGACGGAAAGCAACCAAAGTACCGATTTCGACGTTCTCAATATACGGCATCTTCTGAGCCATATCGACGTTAACGTTGGCGGATTCTTTCTCAACTTTATCTTCCACCTCTACGACATCGTGATTGTCAATCTTACATTCGT
>JAAZLQ010000087.1 GCA_012799255.1 Bacillota bacterium | reverse complement strand
TATGTGCAGATATTCCGTATTCATCATTCAATATATTGATTAACTGTGTTGTGGAAAGAGGATTTTCTTCATCGGTTCTTTCCAGTAAAATCTTTTGTAGGTATAAAATCCTTGGCTTTGTTTCCATTGTTGTCCTTTCCAACTACTAATACATATCTCCAAACATTTCTCCATCTATATCACTTATCTGCTCAATCGGAATAACCGTCTTATTTTCCATAATAACTGTATGTTCATATTCATCAAACTTCTTTACATAACCTGAGCAGGTAATGTATGCTCCCCCAGCTTTTTTATTATCTGGTACGAAATAAGTGATTCTAACCCTTTGTTGTGTACCGATGGTTTCATCAATCAGATTTAGCTTTTCATTCAATTCTGCTATGACTTCATCACTCAACATCAATTTTTCATCCGTCTGTCTTGCAGTTTCCTTAATAGCTGCTTCGTGTCCAGTAAGTGCCGCAAAAGGCGAAAACTGTGCTGCTCTGTCATAAAGGGACATACGAGGGTGTTTCTTTGAAGTTGGATTCGGCAGATTGATAATATCATCATATCTGTGATTGTCTTGATTCTCCATAATCTTCCTCCATTACAGTGGCATAGGTGTCTGTGCGAGTAGAAAACTGCAAATGATAGCTAGAATAACTGCTACGAATGCAACGCATATTGCTGTTTTCACTCCGTAACGCTTCTTCATTCCTTTGTAAATCAAAGCTACACACCACTCACATATGGCAACAATTAGAATAAATATCCCTATTGACTTCCACAGCCACGAAAGTTCATATATCCATCTCATATTCTGTTTCCTTAATCATATACCTTATTTTTCTACGCCTTGTGTCCACCTATCTGTTCATTACGGTCTTTGGCTGTCGCTCCCTCCTGAAGATTCATTCCTTTCAAGATAGCATTCTTCCCAAACTTCTTTTTTATCGTAAGCATTGTTTGTTGCATACGCTTTTCACGCTCTAAAGCTGCTTCTTCTTTGACTTGTTCCTGTTCTTTTGCCTTATAATCCGTAAAAAGGTCAAGCTGCTCATATTCATCTTCTTTCTTTGCTGAGTTCTCGTCTACAAGTCGGTTCGCTGTAATGTTAATTCTTCTGATAAGCAGATTTTTATCCACGATTCTGTCATACAGTTCCATCACAGCATCGGTTATCAGCATTGTTGATGATGTCTGCCTTTTCAGGTTTGTTGTTCCGTGAGCGTGTTTAGGAACTCTTCTTCCATACCTGTCAATTGTGACATCTCCCTTGTATTTTCTGCTTCGGTCTGGGTCTGTCAGATTTTCTATATCATACCCTATGGTCAATACAATCTGGTCAGTAACAAGTCTCTTGTCTACTAAATCGAGTACCATAAGGTCAGTCATTTCTTTTACAACTAACTTCGCCTTATCGAAATCATACGGGCAGTGAAGTACCTGTCCTGAGCATACACTGTTGGTTTCCGGCTTATAGGCTTTGACCTGCTCCATCGTACAAGGTTCATATCCCCAAGCATGGTCAATTAGCAGTTCCGCATTGATTCCAAACAACTTATAAAGCCGTTCTTCGTTATACAGTTCATTCGACTTTCCGATGGAACACCTTGCAATATCTCCCATAGTAAAAAGTCCGTGTTCTTCCAGTTTCTTTGCATAACCTTTACCTACTCTCCAGAAATCTGTAAGCGGTCTGTGATTCCATAGCTGTCTGCGGTAAGACATTTCATCCAATTCGGCAATCCTCACACCGTCCTTGTCCGGCTCAATATGCTTTGCCACGATATCCATTGCAATCTTACACAAGTACATATTCGTGCCGATTCCGGCTGTTGCCGTAATTCCTGTTGTTTTCAAAACATCCTGTATCATCGTCATGGCAAGTTCCCTTGCAGTCATCTGATAGGTATTCAGATAATTGGTTGCATCTATGAATACTTCATCAATCGAGTACGGGAAAATATCTTCCGGAGCAATGTATTTCAAGTAAACACTGTAAATCTTGGTACTATACTCCAGATAGTATGCCATACGAGGTGGTGCAACGATATAATCAATCTCCAATGCCGGATTCGCATTTAATTCTGTACTGTCATCAGACGAACCAGTAAATGTACGATTTGGTGCTTTCCACCTTCGGGTATTATTAGCTTCTTTTACCTTTTGCACGACTTCAAACAAGCGTGGTCTGCCGGGTATCCCATAACTTTTTAATGACGGAGATACCGCAAGGCAGATGGTTTTCTCTGTCCTGCTCTTATCTGCAACCACAAGATTTGTTGTCAAAGGGTCACGATTTCGCTCTTTACACTCCACAGAAGCATAGAATGATTTGAGGTCGATTGCGATATAGGTCTTTTGCTTTGCCATCATTCTATGCCCCCTTTTAAAAATCCTTTGAGTAAATTATGCTATCGTTGCAATGTAAAGATTGTCTTTGTCTACTAATAACTGCACCGGATTATTATTCAGCCGATTTACAGTATCAATATTATCAATAAACGGACGGACAAAGTTACTCTGTCGTTCAATCAACTGCCGCATCTGTTTGCGGATTTTTTCTGTTCCTATATCGCCAAGCTTTTCCCCTGCTGCAATGAGCGTTTCATCAGCCTGCGTATCTCCAACAACTGGTATCCGCTCTACAATCTTACCGACTGCTTTCGTTGTCTTTGATAATCCTTTCAGCAGAGAGGATTGTATAGAAGTAGAAGAATATCCAGATATTTCTTCATAGCACTGCGTATAAAGTTCTCTGTATTTCATCGAATAATCATCCAATTTTTCTGAAATACCGGACAAATACTCTTTGTCATAATTTCCCACAAGCATTACATCTAAGAATGAGGAGAATGCAAGTGTATATAATGCAAGCTGGTAATCTTTAAATTGGTCTTGTACCGCCTGCAACTGCTTATTTACCGTCTGGTCACTATGAATCAAAGATTTCTTATTTACTTTGGCAATTATCTGTTCACGGTAAAATACTATCTTTGCTTCTGCTTCTTTTTTTATGGCAAGCACCATTGTATGATTGCTATTCTTGTACATTTCATTATTCCAGTTATACTTGTAATTATTGAACACGTCATACAGAAATGTAAGATTTCCTTTTAATTCAGCCTTTTCCTTCTGAACAAGAAAATCCATCATTTCCTGCTGCATTTCTTTTATAGAATCCAGTTTTTTATCAATATTCGCAAGTGCAGCCGCCATAAAAAGCATTGTCGGGTCAAAAGCAAGTGGCATCATCTGAGCCTGTCCGCCGCCAACCAAACCTGCTGATGTTTTCAGAGAACCGATAAAATTGCCCGTTTCCTTCATCTGAAACATTGTTTTTCCGGCTGTATTAACATAGTACAATCCACTTCCACCAGCTCCGGTTACTGCGGTTTGCACAGCAGTTGTCAATGGTTGAAACGCTGTTCCCATAGCTGCCAATCTTGTTACTGGTAATTTTGTGTAATTGGAAACACCAACTTTTGTTTCCTCTAACAATGGACATAGCGATGCATCGTTCATCATTGCCATTATCTCATTATCTTTCCCATTATCCATTCTTACAATTTCGCCCATATTCATACCTCTTTTCGGTCTGTTATTTTAGTTTCATAACAGACCTTGTAAATTTTGCGAATATCCTACCCAATAATTAAGAACATCCAAAATATCCTTGTACTATATCATCTAGCTGTCTCTTTATTTCTGCAAATTCACAATCCAAATCCAGTGTTTTAACTGATATTTGATTTCCACCCATTTTATAATCATTATTAGGCAAAACAATCTCATCTGTTTTGGCATATAATAACATTCCAGCAACATTACCGGAGTTGCTTGTATCAAGATTTTTCACATAAGTAAATATCTGATACAAATTTCCAGAATGCAGCGTATTTGTATTGTATTGACTTTGCGTGGTATGCGCATAGTATTTTGCATCAATTACCAAAGTTTTATCTACGCTTTTAAGCATAATATCGCTTTGCATAACAGGGAGCATTTCTCTGTAATCATCGTCGGTATCCCAAGGAATTTGAGACGCTGACGCCCGAATTTCAGGGTGTTCCTTACGGTAGTATTCAAGAATGAACTTCTCGTAAAGCCTGCACATACGCTGTTCATCAAGGAAGTCCATCAGTTTTGTGCTTCCGTCAGAGGTCGTTTGCAACAACCCTTTAAGTATCAGATAACAAATGGAAATCAGCATTTGATATGTCTGATTATTCTTGTTGAATTGAAGCTTCCAGTTTATGCTCTCCCGGCTCAATGGTTCAACTTCCGAAAAATAGATGAGCAATTTGCGAAGTTGCTTTTTTCTTTCTTTGCTGATTTCGCTTCTTACGAGGACATCCATCGTAGTGCGTATAATTCGGTTCAGATAGGAATTAACCGAGAACTCATCATAATGGCACACCAACTGCTTTTTCAGCATTGATTGTTGTTTTACCGAAGCAGATATATCTATTTTTCCACGGAGGGAAGATAAAGGCTCACTTTGAACCACATACTCCTTACCTAATCCTCGCTTTATTTGCAAAGACACTCCTTTAATAAGGATGGCAGCACATAGCTCCGCAACATTGTCAAATTCCTCGGTAGCGACCTGCTTATATCCTTGCTCATTTAAGACTTGAAACGCATATGAAAGCATATAGTATATGTTTTGTATGCGTATCATTTTATGGCACTCCTTAATGTTGCAGACCAGTCTCTGACCTTAGTAGGTTCATCAAACCAGTATTCTTTAATCAACGGTATCACTTCATATTCAACAACGGATTTAAGCCATTCATCAGTAATTTCATCATCGGTGCAAAAATAGCTATGACCGATTCTAAAGCCATCTCCCAATGACTCATCTGTTGAAATTGTACTGTTCAGGGACTCGACAGCAGCAATCAGCTTTTCCAACTTAGGCGAATCCTTTTCCGACAAGTAGTTTTTGAAGCCTTCCGAAGAAAATGCAGGAGCAAAGTCAAAAAAAGCAAATCGCCTACGTAACGCATAATCCATAAGGGCAAGGCTTCTGTCTGCTGTATTCATCATCCCGATAATCCGTACATTCTTCGGCACTTTGAACCATTCATTCGAGTAAAGTAGCTTTATTTTCTCGCCACGCTTATCTTTTTCAATAAGCATCATAAGTTCACCTAATATTTTGCTCAGATTTCCACGGTTAATTTCATCTATGATAAAAAAATACGGTCTTTCGTTATCTTCCTCTGCTTCCTTGCAGAACTTATAGAATGTTCCGTTTTCAAGTTCAAAGCCGTCTTTTGACGGTCTGTATCCTTGAATGAAATCTTCATAAGAGTAGCTTTGATGGAATTGTACCATTGCTACACGGCTTGTGTCTTTATGACCCATTATAGAGTAAGCAAATCTCTTTGCCGCAAAAGTCTTTCCGACACCGGGTGCGCCTTGCAGAATAACATTGTATTTTGCTTCAAGCAATTCCGTCAAAGTGTTATATGTATCCTCATCCATATAGACTTCATTCAGAAAATCATCTTTTGAATACAACGGATACTTGATTTCCTTTTGTTCCGATACTTCCTCAGAAGTATCTTCCGCAAACAGAGCAAGCAGCTTTTGAACATAATCGGGGTAAGCCGATATGTTGGTAAGCGTTTTCATAACCGCCTGACCGGGATGTTCCCATTCGCCTTTGTTTTGCCAGTCAACTCTTCTAATGTGCTTGTATGTACTTCTTGAGGTGTCATAAATATAATCGGAAGTCACAATGCCTTTGCCGATAATTTTATGCATTCCCTTTTTAACGAAAATCACATCGCCGACTTTAATCTCATTTGCAAACTGCCAAAGGCAATGAGCGTTGTTTTTGTAGGAGTAACTTGGGTCGTAAACCTTTTTCATAAAATCTTTGATTTCCTCTTTTGAAGAAAATCCTTTAAGGTCTGTAACATCGTCCCAACCGATACCCATTATGCCGAATTTATAGAACTCGTCCCACATTGAAGCGTTGTCACTGGGAGAGTAAATCCAATAATTCGTTTCTTTTATATTTGAATCAACTGTGGTTGTCGTGGTTTCTTCTGTTTTGCCCGATTGGTTGCTTTTCCAAGCATAATAAGACAGTTCGGGGAAACTGTGATACTCATATTCTTTCTGATTAAGAGCGTTCTTTGCCTGCTCGCACATAAACAAATAGTTTCTTCCGTCGGGTAATCCTTTATTTATATCCGAGAATATGGTCGTAAAATAATGGGGCATATTGTCCACATCCGTAATAAAGGCTCTGTTGGTAGAGTCCAAGTTGATAAAAGTATATGGTCTTACCCAATAAAGCCCCATCGTGATATTCCACTTAATCGTCTTCTGCTTCGATACCGTGTCATAGGCAGTGATAAAAGCATTTTTATTATCTGCGGACGCTTCATCGGAGTAGGCAATGGCTTTTTCAAGTAATTCCCACAGGTTGTCTATGTCGTGTTCTCCACGATTTTCCTTGTATGCGAAGAACCACGCACTTAAATTCATAACAAAAGGGATACCATCGAACTCTGTCGGAACAGCAGCTTTGATTGAAAACTGCTTTGCGAATTGTTCCAATAAAGCAATTCGATTTGCATTTGTTATGCCCTTATTAAACGAGCCGAAAACGGTAAATGGGCAGATGTCCTCACATACTTCTTTTCCTCTTTCCTTAAACGGAAAATTCATTCCGGCATCAGCAAAGATAGTTTTGAGTTTAGCAATCAGTTCACTTCTATTGTTTTTGTAATGAAGTAGGGCAGAAGCCAACTCCATATAAAATTCTGTCCATTGAAATCTCTTATCCATATTCATTCTCCTTCAACCTACGCTTCCATCATATTATCTGTCCAAAGTTCGCACTGGGTCATAACCGTTTGAACTGCATCGTCCATACCCTCCGGCGGATACTTATGCTTTTTCAAAAGTTTCTTAATGAGCATACGCATTTTTGCTCTTGCCGACTCACGCTTTTGCCAGTCAATCGTCTTGTTTCTACGGAGAGTATCGGAAAGCTCTTTTGTAATGGCTATGAGTTCGTCGTTTTCGTAGAAGTCTTTGATTGCTTGTGGCTTCGTGAGAGCGTCGTAGAAAGCAAGTTCATCAGCAGTAAGTCCGAGTTTATCGCCCTCTTTCTGAGCGGCTGCAATCTGCTTAGCCAACTTCAGCATTTCTTCAATTACTTCTTCATTGGTTAGCATACCGTTAAGATATGCATTGATAGAACGCTGCATAATCTCGCTAAACTTTTCGGATTTAACCACATTTGTTCTACGGTAAACGGACACTTGCTCCGCTATCAATTTTTTCAGCAACTCAACCGCAAGGTTCTTTTCTTTCATATTGGCGACTTCTTGGAGAAACTTCGGGTCAAACAGAGAAAACTCCTCTTTGATATCGGAAAAAAGATTGATAACACCGTCGCTCTTGATACTCTGCTTCAAAAGTTCGTTTATTCTTGCGTTCATTTCCGGCAGAGAAATCTTTTTGCCCACACCGGCATTCGTCAGCCTGAGAACCAGTACACGCACAGACTCAAAGAACGCCGCTTCAAATCTGCTGTCCTCATCAACCAAAGAAGAACAGAGAGACAATGCTTGATGGAGCATAAGAGCTTCTTTTACGAAAGAGTCTTTTTCATCAACTTTTTCTCTGCCCATAATAAAGTTGACAGCACCGCTGATTGTTTTTGCTCTTTCAAGGTCTGTACCGTTTTGGAACTTGGAGTAATCGTATCCGTGGAACTTATCACGGCAAACCGACAGCTTCTCCAAGAACTTCGGATATGCAACCTTTGCAACATCGGTATCGCCGTAGTTCTTTTTATCACGGGAGGTGTAGTCGTTCATTGCCTGCTTCAAGGCAGTGGCAATTCCGACATAATCTACAACAAGACCGCCTTCTTTATCACGGAACACACGATTTACACGAGCGATAGCCTGCATAAGATTGTGCCCGGACATCGGCTTGTAAACATACATAGTGGCAAGGGACGGCACGTCAAAGCCTGTGAGCCACATATCTACAACGATTGCGATTTTAAGCGGACTGTTGTTGTCTTTGAATTTCTTTGCAAGCTCGTCCTTGTGGTGCTTGTTGCCGATTATCTCACGCCATTCTTCCGGGTCGTTATTGCCGGAAGTCATTACAACCGCAACCTTTTCCGTCCAAGCAGGGCGCAACTCTAAAATACGCTTGTAAATTTTCATAGCGATAGAACGAGAGTAAGCAACAATCATTGCCTTGCCTGTCAGCAGGTTTTCTCTGTTGTTCTCGTAGTGGTCGAGTATATCGCTTACAAGCGAATTGATGGTGTTATCGTTGCCAAGTATTGCTTCCATCTGACCGAGTTCACGCTTGCTCTTTTCGATAACTTCTTCGTCTGCGTTGGCGGACATAATATCATATTCTTTGTCAATCAACTTCAATGTTGCTTCATCAAGATTAAGCTTGATAACACGGCTTTCATAATAAACAGGGCGAGTAGCTCCGTCTTCAACAGCCTGTGTCATATCGTAAATGTCGATATAATCACCGAACACTTCACGGGTACTACGGTCTTTAGACGAAATAGGAGTGCCTGTAAATCCGATATATGTAGCATTAGGAAGTGAATTACGAATAATGCGAGCAGTACCTATTTTAACCTTACCGGTTTTTGCGTCTACGGTTTCAGTAAGTCCATATTGACATCTGTGTGCTTCATCAGCCATAACAATAATATTGTGGCGTTCAGATAACGGCTCGTGTGATTCTTCAAATTTCTGCATCGTGGTAAAGATAATGCCATTTGCCTGTCTACCATCAAGCCAGTCTTTTAGTCCGACATCATTCTTACCGGAAGTTTCTGTCAGTTTTCTGCAAGTTGCGTGTACCGGTTCTTGACGCAAGAAATCTTTACATTTAGCAAACTGACCGTAAAGTTGGTCGTCAAGGTCGTTTCTGTCAGTAATTACAACAATAGTAGGACTGTCCAACGCTTGTTGTAATAAGTGAGCATAAAATACCATAGAAAGCGATTTTCCGCTTCCTTGTGTATGCCAGAACACACCGCCCTTACCATCGGTAACGGTAGCGTGCTTTGTGGATTCAATTGCTTTTCTGACCGCAAAGTATTGATGATACCCTGCAAGTATCTTAAACGAATTGATACCCTCATTTGAAAAACAGATAAAGTTTTTGATAATATCCAGCAGTCTTTCCTTTTGGAACATACCCTCAAAGAAAGTGTCAAACCGTGCATATTGCGTGTTTTCGTAGTCGCCGTCCTTTGTTTTCCACTCCATAAAGCGGTCTTCACCGGAGGTAATTGTACCCGCTTTAGAGGTCAACTGGTCGCTCATTACACAAATTGCGTTGTAAATGAACATAGACGGAATCTCAATCATATAGTTGCGGAGCTGCCTGTACGCTTCGGAAGCGTCTGTTTCCTCACGGGAGGGAGATTTCAGCTCAACTAAAACTACCGGCAAGCCGTTCAGAAAGAGAATTACATCAGGGCGTTTGTTGCTGTTTTCAATGAAGGTCCATTGATTTGCTACGATAAAGGAGTTATTGTCGGGATTTTTATAGTCAACAAGATAGACGATGGAGGAACGCTCCTCACCATCAACAAAATATCTAACAGGAATACCGTTTTGCAGATAGTCCATAAAAACAGCATTTTTCTGCACCAGTTCTCCGTTTTCAAAATTATTTAGTTTGAATAATGCGTCCTGAATGGCATCATCAGATAACCCTCTGTTCAAGCGGTACAGAGAGTCAAGCAGAACTTCCTCATATAACGGACTGTAAAAGTCCCTTTCTATATCGGGACCGTATGCGTACTCATATCCCAAATCATTTCTAAACAGCTCGATTACTGAGTTTTCATAATCGGCTTCGGTATATAATCCCGGCATTTTCATTTCTCCTTTGCAATCTTACTATCTAAATATTCAATCAGTTCGTTCCACGTTTCATCGGATAGTGCGTATAGGTCGAACTCATCGAGATATTCCCATAACACCGGAAGAACTTCATTTAATTCCTTTTTATCTCTATATGGTAGTTCTGAAACTCCATATTCAAAGGCTTTTGTATTTATTGTATCTAAGTTGATGTTTGATGAATCAAAATCAACATCGTCAAAAGACTCTCGTTTCAATACCAATAAAGTCTTTGCCATCTCTGCTGAGAGATAACCTATGTATTGAGTATATAATCCGAAAAAGGATTTCCATTTATCGGGAAGCCCCGACAAAATCCTAAATATAATTTTTTCTTCGTTATCCATTCGATTATCTCCTTAACTTAATGGCTACTGTCTATCTTTGAAAAAATCTGCCCAATAGGGATTTTCTTTATCAAATATCTCTTTTTGTTCAGGTGTCAGTTTGTGTGGATAGTCAGCAAACATATTGAATAATGTCTTTTTGTCAAACGAAAACACAAACTCTCCGACAACATCTGAATTATCCAACCACCAAATAACATCAGAGGAATTGTTTTTATAAAATCTTTGCTTCTGTGCCATAGGGCAGCTCCTTTCGTGTATTTGGTTCAGCTAAACAATAATTTAG
>JAAZLQ010000214.1 GCA_012799255.1 Bacillota bacterium | reverse complement strand
CTAGAGCTACCCTTTTGCAAAACTATCTTAAATTATGAAAACCATATCCTCTATACATTAGCACCTTTGGCTTCTAAATAAGCCTTCAAGCCGCCCCATTTTTCCTGGAACAACCCGGGATGCATCAATTTCGGGCCGCCGTCAGGAATAATTGGCATGAATTCCATCATATCTAATACCTGTGTCTGCAGATCGATGCCAGGGGCTATTTCGATTAACTTCAGCCCATCAGCAGTACCTTCAAATACGGCTCTCTCAGTTACATATAGGATTTTGTGGCCATCAATTGCAGCTTGCCTCAAGCTGAAGGAGCTTTGCGGGATTTCTTTAACGAATTTCTTGTACTTACCTTCTTGGTCAATGACCAACTTGCCATCTTCAATATGAGTTTTAATACCGCCTGCTGTAAATGTACCTATAAATACAGCTAACTTGGCGTTAGCGGCAATATTCATGAAACCGCCCACACCCTTGATGGTACCGCTGATGAGGCTCGTGTTCAAGTCACCATTCCGGTCTACTTCACCCATACCGAAAGCACCGAACTCTAATCCGCCACCATCAAAGAAATTGAAGTGATCGCCCTGGTCGCTTAGAGACTCAACATTGTAGTGAGCGCCAAAGTTGATGCCTGCTGCAGGTACTCCGCCAATCGCGCCTGATTCTGAAATAAGAGTAAGCGAATCACTGAGCCCTTCTTCCGCCAAGATACTGCCGACCATCTGGGGCATACCAAGACCAAAGTTGGCTTTTGCACCTAGAGGCACTTCCATAGCTACCCTTCTTAGAGCGACTTTAACGCCGTCGAAGGGAATTGGATCTGCTCCAGAGGAAACGTCAACCTTGGCTTCGCCTGTGAATGCAGGATTATATTTTCCGCCTACTGTGCTGATACGTCTTTCAGGCTGGGTCTCAACAACAATATAGTCTACATAGATACCGGGCACCTTAACCATCTTGGGATGGATAGTTCCGGTTTCCACGATTTCTTCCACCTGGACAAAAACCTTTCCGCCGTTGGCCCTGACAGCCTGGGCAATTGTCAACATCTCCAGGTTGTAAGGTTCTCTATCGGTGGATATGTTGCCGTTTTTGTCAGCTTTGGTGCCTCTCATCCAAGCGATATTGAGATCCATGCCTTTGAAGAACAGCATTTCCTCTCCCCTGAAATCAGGGATATACTCAACAAATTGTTCCTCGCTATCTTTAGCTAACTGATTGACGCATCCACCGTCAATGCGAGGGTCGACAAAGGTGCCAAGACCGACCCTGGACAGGGTGCCCTTCATGCCTCTAGCTTGATCCTTGTAAACTTGCAGAAGCGTGCCAAGTGGCAGGTTCCAGCCAGCTATCTTATTATCCATTAGTTGTTGAGTCGTGAAATCAGAGCAAGCAGCGTGCGAGCAAACCCACCTGGTCATCAGACCGGTATGAGCCAGGTGGTCTTCACAACGGCAAAAGCCATTCTCTTTAGTAGCTCCAAAGCCGCCGCCACCGGCTGCGTGGGTATAGCCAATGTTTTTCGGATGACCAGTTTCCAAAAACCTCTTTTCAACTTCCATCAAAATTTCTTCCGGTGTCCCTGAGCAGCCAAACGTTGCGACTGCGATGTTGTCGCCGTCGTTAACCATATACGCTGCTTCCCTAGCCGTGATAATCTTTGGTTTTGCCATAAAACATTGTAGCCCCTTTCTACATTTTTTCAACTCATGCTTATATATTTTTATTGCATAGTTGGCCTTAAAAAAAGAGCTCGGAACCGCCAAAATAAAAAGCCTTGCTCTTTATATAATTGCAAGATGCTGATAAAATTTATCAGGCATAAATGTAAGGGCGATTTTTTTCT